>NZ_JBNNVQ010000007.1:0-138901 GCF_050280625.1 Pseudomonas sp. NPDC089569 | reverse complement strand
TCCTTGGTCAAAGTCCGCGAACCGGCAGATGCTCTGGATTGCTTGTGATGTTCAATCAGCACGGCTTTGAGCTTCTCCCGCTCAGGGCTCACCTTTCCTTGGCGCTGACGCCAGGCGTAAAAGCTGCTGCGGCTGACTCCAAACGCCCGACAGCAATTGTTAACGCCGTATTGCTCGTCCAGCTCGTTGATTAACGAGAATGATCCTTGGAGTCCAAGAGCAGGAGAGCGCTGGCCTTTTTTAGGATTTCGATGTCCATGTCCTTTTGCCTGAGCAACGCTTTGAGCCGCTGGATCTCTCGCTGATCGGCGGTAATCGCCTTGGCGCCCAGTGGGGTCGAGCCTAAACGCTCCTGACGAACCTGATCGACCCAGCGGCGCAGGGCCGTAGGACCAACATCCAGACTGGCGCAGACTTCGGGAACTGACTGCCCCTCGTCCAGCACCAAGCTGGCAGCCTTGAGTTTGAACTCGCTGGAATAAGATTTACGCATGGCCAAACACCTCAGATTTGGGCGCCATCATAGCGCCCGATTGAAGTGTCCAAAATCATTAGGCCAGTTCAGCACGCTCGCGAAGATCGCAGGAACACCGCGTTAATTCAGGTTTCCCGCGTAATCGTTGACGACCATCGCGAGCATGCTCGCTCCTACAGGAGGGCGTCCTGTACTGACATCGCGTGATAGAAACCGTGAAATCGTGATGACACGGGGTAATACCAGTATATCCCGTGTCAGTAACAGACTGTATTTAACTTTTTATTTTGAGTGGTACAATGTGTATTTACGTAATACGTACCACATTTGAAAACACAGGAAAAATCATGGCCCGTGGCGGTGTAAACAAGGCAATAGTGCAAGCAGCTCGCTTGGCGATCCTCGCTCGCGGCGAAAACCCCAGCATCGATGCTGTACGGATCGAAATGGGCAACACCGGCTCGAAAACCACGATTCATCGCTACCTCAAGGAGCTCGATGACAGCATCGTGCGCGAAGAGGCCGAACCGATGGAGCCGATCAACGATGAGCTGATGGCGCTGGTTTCGCGGCTGGCCCAGCGCTTGAAAGAGCAGGCGCAAGAGCCTGTGGACCAGGCTCGCGAGCAGTTCGAGCAGCAACGCAAGGCACTGGAAACGCAACTGGAAGAAGCCCGGGAAGCCAACACCGAACTGCATCAGCAGTACGAGATTCAAAGCCTGGCGCTGACCCAGGAGTCCGAGGCGCTGCATGACACCCGCGCCCTGCTGCAGGCCGAACAGACCCGCAATGCCGGCCTGAACCAGGCGCTGGCCGATTTCGAATTACGTCTGAAGGACAAGGACGAGCAGATTCGCTCCCTGGAAGAAAAACACCTGCATGCACGTGACGCGCTGGAGCACTACCGCAATGCCGTCAAGGAGCAGCGCGAGCAGGAGCACAGTCGCCATGAGAGCCAGGTGCAGCAATTGCAGATGGAGCTGCGGCAGGCGCAGCAAAGCGCGCTGGTGCGCCAGGATGAAATCACTCAATTGCACCGTGACAATGAGCGCCTGCTGACCGAAAACCGCGGCACCCTGCGCGAATTGAGCTTGTTGCAGGAACAGCTCAAACAGAGCAACAGTCGTCAGGATCAGCTACTGGAACAGGCCAACCGTGTCGACGGCGAACGCACCCTCCTCCAGGAACGCTTGCGCGTCGCCCTGCTGGAAAGCCAATCGCTGAAACAGAACATCGACGAACAGACGCAAATCAACAAATCACTGGAAACCGAATTGGTAAAAACCCGGGCCAGTCTGGAGGAAAGCCTGCGCCTGGCCGCTGCCGTTGCGGCAGCGCCAGACGCAGAACAGACGCCTGAATCGAAACCAAAATCGAAAAAGGTTTAACCGGCAACCGGCGTACGCATGGTGACAAACTCTTCGGCGGCCGTTGGATGTACGCCAATGGTCTCGTCGAAGTCACGCTTGGTGGCGCCCGCCTTCAAGGCAATCGCCAGGCCCTGGACGATTTCACCGGCATCCGGACCGACCATGTGACAGCCCAGCACCTTGTCGGTCTTGCCATCCACCACAAGCTTCATCAGCGTGCGTTCCTGGCACTCGGTGAGGGTCAGCTTCATGGGACGGAAGCGGCTTTCGTAGATCACCACATCGTGCCCGGCCTCACGCGCTTCTTCTTCAGTCAAACCGACGGTGCCGATGTTCGGCAGGCTGAACACCGCCGTCGGGATCATTTTGTAATCCACTGCACGGTACTGCTCAGGCTTGAACAGACGCCGTGCAACCGCCATGCCCTCGGCCAGCGCTACCGGCGTCAGTTGAACGCGACCGATCACATCACCCAGGGCCAGGATCGACGGCTCGGCGGTCTGATACAGCTCGTCCACTTCGACGAAGCCTTTTTTGTCGAGTTTGACCCCGGTGTTTTCCAGCCCGAGGTTGTCCAGCATCGGACGGCGACCAGTGGCATAGAACACACAATCGGCCTCCAGTTGACGGCCATCCTTGAGCGTTACCTTCAAACTGCCATCGGCTTGCTTGTCGATGCGCTCGATGTCGGCATTGAATTGCAGGTCCATGCCACGTTTGGTCAATTCTTCCTGCAAATGCTTGCGCACCGAACCGTCAAAGCCGCGCAGAAACAATTCGCCGCGATACAGCAGCGTGGTCTGCGCGCCCAGGCCGTGGAAAATACCGGCAAACTCAACAGCGATGTAGCCACCGCCCACCACCAGCACACGCTTGGGCAACGCTTTGAGGAAGAACGCCTGATTGGAACTGATTGCGTGTTCATGCCCCGGAATCTGCGGAATCTGCGGCCAGCCGCCGGTTGCGATCAGGATGTGTTTTGCGCTGAAGCGCTCGCCATTGATCTCGACCGTATGTGGATCGACGATGCTGGCGTGGCCTTCATGCAAGGTCACTCCGCTATTGACCAGCAGATTGCGATAGATGCCGTTGAGGCGATTGATCTCGCGGTCCTTGTTGGCGATCAGGGTCGCCCAGTCGAACTGCGCCTCCTCCAGACTCCAGCCAAAGCCCGAGGACTGCTCGAAGTCCTCGGCGAAATGCGCGCCATAGACCAGCAGCTTTTTCGGTACACAGCCCACATTCACGCAGGTACCGCCCAGATAGCGACTTTCGGCCACGGCCACTTTCGCACCAAAACCTGCGGCAAACCGCGCCGCCCGCACACCGCCAGAACCGGCGCCAATCACATAGAGGTCAAAATCGTAGGCCATTGTCTATCTCCTCGGCAGGCAAACAGCATACGCGCCGATGCCCTTTGAGCAAACGCTGTTAAGGACAGGATCGTAAAAGATACGGCGCCGGAAAAAGAAAAAGCCACCCGAAGGTGGCCTTTCAATACAAGCAGGCCGCGTACGATCAGTATGCTTTGCCGGTCTTGTAGAAGTTCTCGAAGCAGAAGTTGGTCGCGTCGATGTAGCCTTCGGCGCCACCGCAGTCGAAACGCTTGCCCTTGAACTTGTAGGCCATTACGCAGCCGTTCTGGGCCTGTTTCATCAGGGCGTCGGTGATCTGGATTTCACCGCCCTTGCCTGGCTCGGTCTGCTCGATCAGGTCGAAAATATCCGGAGTCAGGATGTAACGACCGATAATGGCCAGGTTGGACGGCGCGTCTTCCGGCTTTGGCTTTTCAACCATGCTGTGCACGCGGTAGATGTCGTCGCGGATCATCTCGCCGGCGATGACGCCGTACTTGTTGGTTTCTTGCGGATCGACTTCCTGGATGGCCACGATCGAGCAGCGGAACTGCTTGTACAGCTTGACCATCTGGGTCAGGACGCCGACGCCTTCGAGGTTGACGCACAGGTCGTCCGCCAGCACCACTGCGAACGGCTCGTCGCCGATCAGCGGGCGGCCAGTCAGGATCGCGTGGCCCAGGCCTTTCATTTCGGTCTGACGGGTGTAGGAGAACGAGCACTCGTCCAGCAGTTTGCGGATGCCGACCAGGTATTTCTCCTTGTCGGTGCCTTTGATCTGATTTTCCAGCTCGTAGCTGATATCGAAATGGTCTTCCAGGGCGCGCTTGCCGCGACCGGTAACGATGGAAATTTCGTTCAACCCGGCGTCCAGTGCTTCTTCAACGCCGTACTGGATCAGTGGCTTGTTTACCACCGGCAGCATTTCTTTGGGCATGGCTTTAGTCGCTGGCAGGAAGCGAGTACCGTAACCGGCTGCTGGGAACAAGCATTTCTTGATCATATAAGTCCTTGAAAGGGCTGTGTGTACGAGTTTCGGCGCAGTCTAATCAGGCGGCGTGAAGCTTACAATGCCCCCGATGGCCAACCGATGCCATCATAGAGAAAAATTCTTGCGGATAGTTCCGCAAGTGTTTGCGTTGATCGATCAGCAGCCTGTAAGTGATAGCAGAGACCGGCAGATTTGCACGGCTTTACCCGGCCCTAAGTCGTCACCGCGCCCGATCGCGTGAAATTGGCGGTATCATGGCGCAATTGAACCCGCCAACGAGGCAAATAGATGTCGGCAGCAAAAAGCGTCAACGGTTTCCTGATCAACAAGGCAAAAGACGGCCAATGGTGGATTGACAGCGCCGCCGGTGAAAACATCGCCGGCCCTTTTCCAACCGAAGCCATGGCGGTTGAAGTCGCCTCGGTGCTGGAGCTTGAACACCCGCAGCCCAAGCGAAGCGGCAAGAAAAACGACTGACTGATACCCCGAACGCCGGCAGCCCTGACATCGCGCAGGGCTTTTTTATGCCGGCCGAGAAAAAAGTGGCCAATCGCTATAACCTTTTGCCTGGCACGCTGTCACAGGCTTGCCCCCAGCATGATGACAACGACATGACCCGATTCTTACCCTTGATTGCAGTGTTGGCCCTGAGTGGATGCGCGACATCCGAAACCGCTTACCTCGATAACGGCGAACAAGGCCTGGCCATCAACTGCTCCGGGGAGGCCAATTCCTGGGCGGACTGTTATGAAAAAGCGGACGCCTCGTGCGCCGGCACCGGCTACCGCATCATCGGCACTGATGGCACCCCGGCCCCCGATGAGCGCGACAAAACGTTGGGCGTCGATGTCGGCAACTATAAAAACCGCACGGTCGTGGTCGTCTGCAAGTAAACCGCCGACCCTACATGTGGATTTCGGCGAATTTGATTCCGAGACTGCGCACGGTTTCCACCAGTTCGTCGAGGCTGGTAAAGGATTCGACTTCGTCGTTGTCATCGACCAGGAAAAAGCTTCGACCGGCGCTTTTCTTGAAAAACACGATCCATTCCCCCGGATTCGCCGGATTGGATATCACATGGGTGGTACAGATCTGCCCCTGTGCATGGCACTCCCTTACCCGCTCTCGTTTCATGCCTGACTCCAGAAATGACAATGCCGCCAAAGTATCGCTTTGACGGCATGTGTTGAAAGTCGACAGTCTATCAGCCGGAAATGCACTCGGTCGCGGCGTCGCGCACATCCGTCGGGCGCACGGGCACGTTGGACATGCTTTCATGGAGTTTGATACTGCTGCCACCGGAGCGTTTTTCGATGTCGAAGACAGCGGCCGGCCCCGAGGTCAATTTGCCCGGCACGATCACCTGCACGCCCTCCTTGTGCGGTTCGATCTGCAAGGCACCACGGCTCCTGGCAAGCTTTTCGCTCAGGCATTGTGCGTATTCATGGGGCTTCTTGCCGGAAATGACATTCATGGTAGGCAGCGATTCGTTGATATCCGCAACACTTGCGCAACCACTGATCGCCAATGCCCACGGCAAGACCCACACACTCCATTTCATAAGAAACCTCCGACAAAGACCCTCCGACCGCCCGGATCCCGTTTTTCTCCGCATCCCCCTGTATTTTCGCAAATCAAATGTGGAAATACCGTTTTTAATTGCCAAAGCGCACCTCGACAGCCGGATAATGAAGGCCCCGGCCTGATAAACTGCGCCATTGGCTGATTGCTACCGTTTTGATTTGTAAAAGCCTTCTGGAGGCGCCCCATGAAATTCATTCACCAGCGCGAGCACCTCAACGAGGACGACATCGTTGTCATTCAATGCTCGCAAATGTGCAACATTCGCTTGATGAACGACGCCAATTTCCGCAGTTTCAAAAACGGCGGTCGCCACACCTACCACGGCGGCGCGTTCGACAAGTTCCCGGCGCGCATTACCGCCCCCAGCACCGGTTTCTGGAACATCACCATCGACACGGTCAGTCGCCGGGCGATCAGCGTGACCCGCAAGCCCAACCTGACTCACTCAATCAAAATCGTTCGCCGCTCCAGCTCCAAACTGAGCTGAGCGCCGCTCCAACTCGCATAAAGGCAGGTAAGGCCATGGCCCAGACGACCAAGTACGTCATCAAATACAAACTCAACGGCGAGCGACGCTTCGAATTCGCCCAGCTCGAAAACGGCACCCAAGAGCAAGCCAAGGCTGCGCTGGATGCCCTGCACGGCAAGAGCGAAGACGTCATCAGCGACATCAGCGTCAGCAAGGCCCTGTAAAGCGCTCGCGCAGCAGCAACAGGCATGCTGGCCCCGCGCGCTGGAATTCGACAGCAAGCAGCGGGGTGTCCACACCCTCGGCATGCCTCACACTGGCCACCTCACCCCGGGGTCAAGGTGTCAGAACAATGTCCATCGCTTGTGTCCGCCTCATTTGTCGCACATTGAATTCGAGCCATCGCGAGAATCGTCGATGAGTGAGCGATTCCTGGACAGGCTCGATTGGACGATGATCGAGCAGCAACTCGATCAGGATGGCTGCGCGATCATTTCCTCACTGTTGAGCCACAAGGCTTGTGATGAAATCGGCGCCTTGTACGCCCGCTGCGAACCGTTTCGCTCGCAGATCATCATGGCTCGCCACGGATTCGGACGTGGCGAGTACAAATACTTCAACTACCCCTTGCCCGATCTCGTGGCCCGCCTGCGCACTGCGCTGTACCCGCGCCTGGTGCCGATTGCCAATCGCTGGAACGAGCAGATGGACCTGCCGGTGCGTTTTCCCGACAGTCATGAAGCCTTCCTCGAACGCTGCCACGCGGCCGGCCAGAACCGCCCGACGCCGTTACTGCTGCAATATGGTCCGCAGGACTACAACTGCCTGCATCAGGACTTGTATGGCGAGCATGTTTTCCCGCTGCAAGTGGCGATTCTGCTGTCGGAACCGGGGGAAGATTTCACCGGTGGCGAATTCGTGCTGACCGAGCAGCGCCCCAGAATGCAATCGCGCCCGCAGGTCATCGGCCTGAAAAAAGGTGACGGCGTTATCTTTGCGGTCAACCAGCGCCCCGTCAAAGGTGCGCGAGGCTATTACCGGGTGACGCTGCGCCACGGTGTCAGTCGCTTGCACAGTGGTAAAAGGCATACGCTTGGCATCATCTTTCACGATGCGACATGACCGACATGGCCCCGACCACCCTCGACTTGTTCGCCGATGACGAACCCCAACAGCAGCCCCGGCGTGATCGGATCGGCGAACAGGCTTTCGTTCTCAGAGGCTTTGCCCTGCCCTGGCTTGAGCAATTGCTGCCCGCGCTGGAAGGCGTGCTGGCCGCCGCTCCATTCCGGCAAATGGTCACGCCAGGCGGATTGACCATGTCGGCGGCCCTGAGCAGTTGCGGCACATGGGGCTGGACGACCGACCGCAATGGCTATCGCTATACCCGTAACGATCCGCAGACCGGCCTGCCATGGCCGGACATGCCCGAGGTGTTCCTTCAATTGGCGCAAGCCGCAGCGCGGGAGGCTGGATTCGCAGCTTTTGTGCCGGACTCCTGCCTGATCAACCGATATGTTCCTGGCGCCAAGATGTCATTGCATCAAGACAAGGATGAAAAATCCTACGCGGCACCTATCGTTTCGGTATCGCTGGGGCTACCGGCCATGTTCCTGTTCGGCGGCTTTCACCGCAGCGACAAAAGCCAGCGGGTGCCACTGCTGCATGGCGATGTCGTGGTCTGGGGCGGTGTGGATCGATTGCGCTATCACGGCGTCCTGCCGATCAAGGACGGGCGGCATTCACAACTGGGTGAGCAACGGATCAACTTCACCTTTCGTACGGCGAATTGATGCCCCTGGAATTTGACCGCAAGCGCCGGAGTGCAGGCTTGCCGAGGCCAGTTCAATCTGCGGTAAACGGGTCAACGGAAACCAAGCCATGACAAATCAATCGACAAAAATCGCCATCGAACAGGATCCCCGCTGGGCCGCCGTTGTTGCACGCGACCCAAAAGCCGATGGGCAATTCGTCTATGCGGTGAAAACCACCGGGATCTACTGCAACCCCAGCAGCCTGGCACGTTTGCCCAAACCACAGAATGTCGAATTCTTCGAGACCGCCGAGCTGGCCCAGGCGGCCGGTTACCGCGCGAGTAAACGCGCCGTCAAGGACCAGAGCGATGTCGCCGCGCAACATGCCGCGACCGTCGCGGCCGCCTGTCGCCGGATCGAAACCGCCGAGCAGATTCCCGCCCTCAACGATCTGGCCGAAGCTGCGGGTCTGAGCAGCTTTCACTTTCACCGGGTATTCAAGTCCGTCACGGGCCTGACACCCAAGGCTTACGCGGCGGCCCATCGCTCGCGCCGGGTGCGCGAGCGGCTGGCCGACGGCCGTTCCGTCACCGACGCGCTGTATGACGCCGGCTTCAATTCCAACAGCCGTTTTTATGAGGCGGCGGATCAGGTGCTGGGGATGAAACCTGCCGATTATCGAGCCGCCGGGCAAAACAACGACATACGATTTGCAGTGGGCCAGTGTTCCCTTGGGGCGATTCTGGTGGCGCAAAGCGAGCGCGGCGTGTGTGCAATCCTGCTTGGCGATGATCCGCAACAATTGGTCTACGACCTGCAGGACAGGTTTCGCCGCGCCAACCTGATCGGCGCCGATACGGCGTTCGAGCAGTTGATCGCCAGGGTGGTGGGTTTTATCGAGGCCCCTGCCCTGGGCCTGGATTTACCTCTGGATGTACGCGGCACGGCATTTCAGGAGCGGGTCTGGCAGGCCCTGCGGGATATCCCCGCAGGCTGCACCGCCAGTTATGCCGATATCGCCCAACGCATCGGCGCGCCCAAAGCCGTTCGCGCGGTGGCCCAGGCCTGCGGCGCCAACCACCTGGCGGTCGCGATCCCGTGCCATCGCGTGGTGCGCAGCGATGGCAACTTGTCGGGATATCGCTGGGGGATCGAGCGCAAACGGCAACTGCTGGAGCGCGAGTCGCACTGATCAGCGATTCACATCCACCACAACCCGCCCGCGCAGTTGCCCGGCGAGCAAACGTGGAGCCGCATCGATCGCTTCGCTCAGGCCGATTTCATGGCCGATCAGCGGCAGCAGATTGAAATCCAGATCCTTGGCCAGGCGGCTCCAAGCCTCCACACGTTTGGCTTTGGGCTGCGTCACGCTATTGATGCCGGCCAGGGTGACACCCCGCAAGATGAACGGGGCGACGGATGCCGGGAAGTCCATGCCCTGGGCCAGGCCACAGGCGGCGACAGTGCCATTGGCCCGGGTGCTGGCACAGGCGTTGGCCAGGGTGTGGCTTCCGACCGAATCGATGACCGCTGCCCAACGCTCCTTGGCCAGGGGCTTGCCCGGTTCGGACAGGGTGGCGCGGTCGATGATTTCGCTGGCGCCCAATTGCTTGAGGTAGTCGTGTTCCGAGGTGCGTCCGGTGGATGCCACCACTCGATAGCCCAATTTGCTCAGCAAGGCGATGGCGAAGCTGCCCACACCGCCATTGGCGCCCGTGACGAGGATTTCACCCTGATCAGGCGTCACGCCGTTGTGCTCCAGCGCCAGGATGCACAGCATCGCGGTATAACCGGCGGTGCCAATGGCCATGGCTTGCGCAGCGGTGAACGCCGTGGGCAATGGAATCAGCCAGTCGCCATTCAGGCGGGCCTTTTGCGCCAGCCCACCCCAATGCCCTTCGCCGACACCCCAGCCATTGAGCAGGACCTGATCACCGACCTTGTAGTCTGGATGCCCACTCTCTTCGACAGTCCCTGCCAGATCGATGCCCGGCACCATGGGGAATTTTCGCACCACCGGGCTGCTGCCCGTGATGGCCAGGCCATCCTTGAAGTTCAGCGTGCTATAGGCCACACGCACCGTGACATTGCCTTCGGGAAGCTGATCGTCATGGATCTTTTCCAGTGTCGCCCGGTAACCGTTGTCGTCTTTGTCGATCAAAATACCTTGGAACATGACTGCCTCCTGGTGGGATCACCCGTTGTGGTGTGAATTAAATACCACATCGTAAAAAAATCCCGTACTCGACTTTAAGCCAACTGATCAATCCGCCGGACGGTTGCGCGAGCTGCGACTATGCTTTTTTCGCGATCTCGAAAAGCTGCCTGAACGGTCCTGTCGATGGAGTTGACGATGTATTTTCCGCGCGCTTTTGCAACGTTGCTGATGCTCTGCCTGGTGGCCTTGCCGAATGCACAAGCGGCACCGACACAACCCGCCAACGCCCCCGCCGCCCAGGCGCCAGGCCCCAGTTGGCCCCAGGTGCTGACCAGTGGCGACAGCAAGCTGACCCTCTACCAGCCGCAGCTCGACAGTTGGGACGGCTATACCCTCAAGGCACGGGCGGCAGTCGAGGCCACCGGTGCCGACGGCAAGTCCACCTACGGCATCGTGCAGTTCAGCGCCCATACGCTGGTCGACAAGGCCACCCGCTGGGTTGCGCTCGATCAATACACCATCATCAAAGCCGATTTTCCTTCCAGCGCGGCGCAAGCCGACAGCTGGGTAGCCACGCTCAAGGAGGATGCAGCAAACCGCAAGAAGACCCTCTCCCTGGATCAACTCGAAGCGGCCATGGGCGTGATCGCCGCCGAACAGAAATCCAGTGGCGAGCCAATCGCCAACACACCGCCCACCATCATAAGCTCCGAAGTGCCAGCCTTGCTGGTGTACATCGACGGCGAACCTGCCTATCGCCCGGTCGACGGCACCTCGTTGCAGCGGGTGATCAACACCCGGCCGCTGCTGCTCAAGGATGCTCAAGGCAAGCATTACCTGCACGTATTCGATGGCTGGATGGTCGCCGATGCATTGAACGGCCCGTATGCGCCGCTGCCCTCTCCCTCCGCCGAACTGGAAAAAGCCAAGAAAGCCGCGATCCAGAGCCGCCAGGTTGACCTGCTGACGGGCCAGAGCGATCCGAAGGACAAGATACCCACCCTGGCCAAGCCGCCTGTTCCGCAGATCCATGTCGCCACGGTCCCCACCGAACTGATCGTCACCGACGGCGCCGCGCAGTGGCAGCCGATCCAGGGCACCCAGTTGCTCTACGTGACCAACACCACCGGGCACATTTTCAAGGAGATCGGCGACCAGAACAGTTACCTGCTGATTTCCGGCCGTTGGTTCCGCGCCAGTGACATGCAAGGCCCCTGGTCCTTCGTCGCCGCCGACAAGTTACCGGCGGACTTTGCCAATATTCCCGATGACAGCGCCAAGGAAAACGTCAAGGCATCGGTAGCAGGTACGCCTCAAGCCAGGGAGGCGGCCATCGCAGCCACCATTCCCCAGACCTCGGCCGTCAAGAAAAGCGAGCTGAAAATGACCGCGCCGCAGTTCGACGGTCAGCCGCAACTCAAGGCGATCGATACCACGCCGTTGCAGTACGTGGTCAACAGCGCTACCCCCATCATCATGGTCGACGCCAATAGCTGGTACGCCGTGGAGAACGGTGTCTGGTTCGCCGCCACTTCCGTGCAGGGCCCCTGGGTGGTCGCCACTTCAGTGCCGGCAGTGATTTACTCGATTCCACCCAGTTCGCCGATGCACTACGTCACCTACGTGAAAGTCTATTCGGCCGACGGCGATACCGTGGTCGTGGGTTACACGCCCGGATATCAGGGCTCCACCATCGATCCCGAGAGTGGCGTGGTGGTGTATGGCACCGGTTATCCCTACACACCCTGGGTCGGCAGCGTCTGGTACGGGCCGCCGGTGACTTATGGTTTCGGCGTGGCGATTCGCTATACCCCCTGGACCGGCTGGACGTTCGGCTTCGGCTTCGGCTGGAGTTGGGGCGGCAGCACGGTGGCTGTGGGTTGGGGCTGGGGCGCCTACCCATGGTGGGGCAACTACGGTTGGGGCTATGCATGGGGCCCCCATCTGTATCCTGCGCCGATGCCATGGGGAGGCGCCGCCTACGGCTATCACGGCGGTGCAGTCGCCTGGGGACCCGGCGGCTGGGCCGGTACCACGGGCAATATCTATCGCCAGTGGGGTGATCGCGCTTCGGTCAGCCGCTACGGCGCCGGCTACAACGCCTGGACCGGCAACCAATGGGCCGGTCAGGTGGGTGCGTCCTACAACTCACGTACCGGCGTCGCCGCGGCCGGCCAGCGCGGCGCCGTGCACAACGTCTATACCGGCAACTACGCGGCCGGGCGCAGCGGCGTGGCGGTCGGCCCCAATGGCGGGGCCATTGCCGGTCAGCACGTGACCGCGGGTAATGCACGCTATGGCACGCAAGTGAAAGCCAATCGCGGCGCCGTCTACAACCCCAATACCGGCGACACCACGCAATACAGGAGCGTTCGTGGTCGTAATAGCGGTGCCGCGCAAATCGGCAACAACGTGTATGCCGGGCACGACGGCAACGTTTACAAAAAGACCGATGACGGCTGGCAATCGATGGTCGGCGGCACCAACCGGACCAATGCGGTCAATTCTGCCCAGGTGCAAAATCTCGACCGGGAATCGTCGGCGCGCTCGTTCGGCAACGACCGCTTGAACAACTTTCACGACTCCTCTCAAGTGATGAACCGTTCATTCGGTGGCGGCGGCGGATTTCACCGACGCTGAGCAGGCAGGCCCCGCGACAAACATGACTGGCCCCGGGCCAGTCATTGCTGCTACAAATCCGGTTCTACCGTCCCTGCCCGGTTTCAAGTCGGAGAACACCCAAAATGAAGCAATGGCCAGACACCCGCATTCTTGACCTGCTGGGCATCGAACTGCCCATCATCCAGGGCCCCATGGCCGGAGCCACCAACGCTGCCATGGTGATCGCAGCGAGCAACGCCGGCGGCCTGGGCTCCATGCCGGCGGCCATGCTGAGCATCGAGCAGCTGCGCGATGAGCTCAAGACCATCCGCCAACACAGCCAGCGCCCGATCAACGTCAACTTCTTCTGTCATCAACCGCCGCCGGTCGATGAGCAGCGCGCACGGGACTGGAAGAACCTGCTGGAGCCCTATTACCGCGAACTGGGTGTCGATTTCGACGCACCGACGCCCGTCTCCAACCGCGCGCCGTTCGATCTGGCGGGGTGCGAAGTGATCGAGGAGTTTCGCCCCGAGGTCGTGAGCTTCCACTTTGGCCTGCCGGAGAAATCCCTGCTGGATCGGGTCAAGGCCACAGGTGCAAAGGTACTGTCCTCGGCCACTACCGTGGAGGAAGCCGTCTGGCTCGAACGCCACGGCTGCGACGCGATCATTGCAATGGGTTATGAAGCAGGCGGCCATCGCGGGATGTTTCTGAGCGATGACCTGAGCAGCCAGGTCGGCACCTTCGCGCTGGTGCCTCAGGTGGTCGATGCGGTGAAGGTGCCGGTGATCGCGGCCGGGGGCATTGCCGATGCGCGGGGCGTTGCGGCCGCGTTCATGCTGGGGGCGTCGGCGGTGCAGGTCGGCACGGCGTACCTGTTCACCCCGGAAGCGAAAGTCAGCGCCTCGCATCACAAGGCATTGCGTACCGCCAGGGAAAGCGAGACGGCAATCACCAATCTTTTCACCGGGCGCCCGGCGCGGGGCATCCTCAATCGCGTGATGCGCGAACTGGGGCCGATGAGTACCAAGGCGCCGGCGTTTCCCCTTGCCGGCGGTGCATTGATGCCATTGCGCGCCAAAGGCGAAGCCGATTTCAGCAACCTGTGGGCGGGACAGGCATTCACGCTGGGTGTCGAGTTGACCACCGCTGAATTGACCCGGCAACTGGCCGAACAGGGGCTGGCCAGATTGCTCCGTCGCTGAGCATCGCGGCGAAGGCAGCACGCCTTTGCCGCGTCCCCTAAACCGCTCATTCCGTTTACAGGCATTTCGCTATATATTCCGATTTATAACGAATCACCCCCCTTGCAACATTTGACTATAACGGAGCCGTTTCATGACCATTCGTGCCTCACGTTTTGCCCCGACTTGCCTTGCGACCCTCATCGCCGTTTTCGCCTTCGGCACTGCGCAGGCCGATGAAGTGCAGGTGGCTGTCGCCGCCAACTTCACCGCACCGATTCAGGCGATTGCTGCAGACTTCGAGAAAGACACCGGCCACAAACTGGTCACTTCGTTCGGTGCGACCGGTCAGTTCTACACCCAGATCAAGAACGGCGCGCCGTTCGAAGTATTCCTTTCGGCCGATGACACCACGCCGGAAAAACTGGAAAAGGAAGGCGATACCGTCAAGGGTTCGCGTTTTACCTACGCCATCGGCACGCTGGCGCTGTGGTCGGCTAAAGAAGGCTATGTCGATGCCAAGGGCGACGTCCTGAAGAAGAACGAATACCAGCACTTGTCCATCGCCAACCCGAAGGCCGCACCTTATGGCCTGGCGGCGACCCAGGTCCTGGCCAAACAAGGCCTGACCGACAAGGTCAAGGACAAGATCGTTGAAGGCCAGAACATCACCCAGGCCTATCAGTTCGTGTCCACCGGCAACGCCGAACTGGGCTTCGTCGCCTTGTCGCAAATCTACAAGGACGGCAAAGTCACCAGCGGTTCGGCCTGGATCGTTCCGGCCAGCCTGCACGACCCGATCAAGCAAGACGCCGTGATTCTGAACAAAGGCAAGGACAATCCGGCCGCCAAGGCACTGGTTGACTACCTCAAGGGGCCAAAAGCCGCAGCCGTGATCAAGTCCTACGGTTATCAACTCTAAATGACGCTGACGAGTGCCGATTTTTCCGCCATTTGGCTGACCCTGAAACTGGCGTCCCTGACGACGGTCATTCTCCTGGTGATCGGCACTCCGCTCGCGTTGTGGCTCTCGCGCACCCGATCCTGGTTGCGCGGCCCGGTCGGGGCGATCGTCGCCCTGCCCCTGGTGCTGCCGCCTACGGTGATCGGTTTTTATCTGTTGCTGACGCTCGGCCCCAATGGGTTCATCGGCCATTTCACCCAATCACTGGGGCTCGGCACCCTCACCTTCAGTTTTGCCGGATTGGTCATAGGTTCGGTGCTGTACTCCATGCCGTTCGTGGTCCAGCCCCTGCAAAACGCTTTTTCCGCCATCGGCACGCGCCCACTCGAAGTGGCCGCCACCTTGCGCGCCAATCCTTGGGACACCTTCTTCAGCGTGACCCTGCCCCTGGCTCGCCCCGGTTTCATTACCGCAGCCATCCTGGGCTTTGCCCATACCGTCGGCGAATTCGGGGTGGTACTGATGATCGGTGGCAACATCCCCGAGAAGACCCGCGTGGTGTCGGTGCAGATCTACGATCACGTCGAAGCCATGGAATACGCCCAGGCGCATTGGCTGGCCGGGGCGATGCTGGTGTTCTCCTTCATGGTGCTGCTGGCGCTGTATTCCAGCCGACAAACCAAAGCGGGCTGGAGCTGATCGATGATTCAGGCGCGCCTGAAATTGAACTATTCGGGGTTTGCCCTGGATGTCGACTTACAGCTGCCCGGTCGCGGCGTGACGGCCCTTTTTGGTCACTCAGGCTCCGGCAAGACCACGTGTCTACGCTGCATCGCCGGCCTGGAACGGGCCGATCGAGGCTTTATCCAGGTCAACGATGAAGTCTGGCAGGACAGCGAAAGGCAAATTTTCGTGGCGCCGCACAAGCGCGCCCTGGGCTATGTGTTTCAGGAAGCCAGTCTGTTCTCGCATTTGTCAGTGCAGGCCAATCTGGAGTTCGGGCTCAAGCGAATCCCCAAACCCCAGCGCCGGGTCGATATGGCTCACGCGACCGCACTCTTGGGCATCGGCCATTTGCTCGATCGGCACCCGCAACATCTTTCCGGCGGTGAACGCCAGCGAGTCGGCATAGCCCGTGCGCTACTCACCAGCCCGAAACTGTTGCTGATGGATGAACCGCTGGCGGCACTGGACAGCCAACGCAAAAACGAAATCCTGCCCTACCTGCAGCGGTTGCACGACGAATTGGACATTCCGGTCCTGTACGTCAGTCATTCCCAGGATGAAGTGGCGCGCCTGGCCGATCACATCGTTCTGCTGAGCCAGGGCACGGCATTGGCCAGCGGCCCCGTCGGACAGACCCTCGCCCGCCTCGACCTGCCCCTGGCGTTGGGTGATGACGCCGGTGTCGTGATCGAAGGCAAGGTCAGCGACTACGACACGCACTACCAGTTGCTGACCCTGCAACTGCCCGAGACTCACCTGCACATTCGCGTGGCGCACACGCCGCTGGAGCCAGGCCAGGCGCTGCGCTGCAAGGTCCAGGCGCGGGATGTGAGCCTGAGCCTGCACAACGTCGAGCACAGCAGCATCCTCAATCGTCTGCCGGTCACCGTGATCAGCGAAATGAGCGCCGACAACGCCGCCCACGTGCTGGTGCGCCTCGACGCGGCGGGCACGGCCCTGCTGGCACGCATCACCCGTTATTCGCGCGATCAGTTGCAGGTGCACCCCGGCCAGCAACTGTGGGCGCAGATCAAGGCCGTGGCGGTACTGGCGTAACGTCGCGGGCACGTCTGCGCTGGCCTGGGGTCAATGGCTGTAACGGCCCCTGACTCCTGGCCCAGGACCATCGCCATGCCCGATGCACTGCCGCCCGACCTGCATTACGTCGATGATGCTCGCCCCGGAATTACCCGCAAGAAGTTGCGTGGCAAATTCAGCTATTTCGATCCTGCCGGCCTGCGCATCACCGACCCAGGCGAAATCCAGCGTATCAACGCGCTTGCGGTGCCACCTGCCTACACCGATGTGTGGATTTGCTGCGATCCGTGTGGGCATCTCCAGGCCACCGGTCGTGACGCTCGCGGTCGCAAACAATACCGTTACCACCCACGTTGGCGCGAAGTGCGCGACGGCGACAAGTTCTCGCGATTGAGGGCATTCGGCCTGGCGCTGCCGAAGCTGCGCAAGCGACTGGAAGCGTTGCTGGCCGCACCGGGCCTGAGTCGAGACAAGGTCATGGCCACGGTCATCACTTTGCTCGATGCGACGCTGATCCGTGTCGGCAACGCTCAATATGCACGGGACAACCGCTCCTACGGCCTGACCACCCTGCGCAATCGACATGTCGAGATCAATGGCAGTGCCATCCTGTTCCAGTTCCGTGGCAAAAGCGGCATCGAACATCAAATCACCGTAAAGGACCGGCGCCTGGCGAGCATCGTCAAACGTTGCCAGGAAATCCCCGGGCAACATCTCTTTCAGTACCTGGATGAAAATGGCGAACCGCACGCCGTCACCTCCGCCGACGTCAACACTTACCTGCAAACCCTGACCGGCGCCGACTTTACCGCCAAGGACTACCGCACCTGGGCAGGCAGCGCCCTGGCGCTGGCGGTGTTGCGAAAGCTTGAGTGGCAACCGCAATCGCAAGCCAGGCAACAGGTGGTGGAGATGGTCAAAAGCGTCGCCAGACAGTTGGGCAATACCCCGGCGGTTTGCCGCAAGTGCTATATCCATCCGGCGGTGCTGGACAGTTTTCTGCTGGGTGCACTGGCCGCACTGCCTCGGCCCAGGGAGCGCAAAAGATTGCGTGCCGAAGAAGTCGGCCTGGCCATGTTGCTGGAAAGGCTGGCAGCCGAACCGACGAACTGATCTGGCTGTTTTTTGCGCAATTGCAAATGACTTCTATAGTTGATCTGTAAACGAATCAGCTGCGGTGAAGCCATGGAAGACATTTTCGTCGTCAAGCGCTGCAACAAGATCATCATTTTTGGCCGCCGGGCCGGCGAAGCCGGTCACCCGCCTCCTGAAGCCGCCATCTGGTACCGCATTTGCGACACCCGTACCAATGGCTTTATCGGCGATGGCTATGATCTTGAAGAAGAGGCACGACGCATTTGCCGGCAGCTCAATATCAGGTCACAAGTCACGGCGCGCCAGGGCTGATGAGCCTTTACGCGCCTTTTACCGGTCTATACTGATGAAAGCGCAAGGACCGGCGCACCATGGAAAGCTCGCGCGTGGCGGGCTTTTTACTGCCCTGCCAGGTTGCTTGAACGGAGGTGTTTACCATGTCCGAAAAAGAGTCCATCACCACCCTGCTCACCCTGCTTGATGCCCGTCAGGTTCGCCTGGCTGCCGCGTGCAAGGAAATTGCCGACTGGGTCGATCATCAAGGCGGGCACCCGACGGCCCTGAGAATTCGTGACCGTCTGAACGATATCGAGAAGGACACGCCGCTGATTCGTACGACCTTGTCGTCGCTCAAACCTGTCGACCGGCCGCTGCCACGTTTCAGATGAATCCAATCGCACCTTCGATGCGAGGTTGTCTCTGACGCGGTTCGCATGATCGGCGACTTGAGTGTCACCGGGCATGTGGCTGCCTGTCAGTTCCCTGTGTTTCCCCCAACCCAGCCAGGCGCTGGGATTTTTTTGCGCCGCAAAACGCGGTCGAACGTCAATCTTCACGGGGTGTCCAACGATCACACGTCAAGAAGGAGACGTTCCGATGGTCACCCACTTCAGTGTTGGCGGGCATTTGGCCTGCGGTCACAAAGGCAACAATCTCACTTCGACCCGTGAGCTCAATCGGGTCAAATGCAGAAGCTGTCGAAACACCGACGCCTACAAGGAGGCGCGCAGAGAGCAGCGCAACGCCGCACGGCGCCTCGCACGCAAGGCCAGGGCCGCTTCGTCCACCACCGACTGGCGCCAGGCCTGGACTGATCGCCTGACGGCATTGCCCGGGTTGCAAAGGCTGCCTCGTGGTTTTACCGACCAACCTTTCGTCTGACAAAACGCTCCGGCGGCCAGGCGCTACGAGCTCGGCCGCCCGCTCTCGTCGCATGCGGGTTGCATGATCTGACGCAACGACATTTGTTTGTACGCCTCGACCAGCCCACGCCCCTCCTGGGGCTCGCAGGAAATGGCCAGGCGCATGGTCGCCTCGCCCAGATGCCAGATCAGGAACGCAGACTCGCGAACCTGCCGCGCATCGCTATGCGGGTAAACCCTCAATATCGCTTCGGCCAGTAACCCGCCGGCGATGCGGCTCTCCTGCAGTTCCAGTTGCAGCAACTGCTGGTCGGCTTGCATGCCGGACCAGATATCGCGCATCGCCGGGGTCGCGAGCACGATGTCGTAATACTGATCCAGCAAATCCGAATACGCCGCGTGCAGCCCGGGCACATCATCGACAGCCCCCAGCGCCTGTTCGATGCAGCAGCGACTTTCGAGGTTATAGCGTTCGGCAAGCACGCGGATGATCGAGCTTTTATCGGGAAAGTACTGATAGAGAGAACCGATGGAGATTTCCGAGCACTCGGCTATTTCACTCATCTTGAGTTGATCGCTGCCCTTGCTCGCAATCAATTGTGTCGCCACGGCGAGGATGCGCTCCTGCCGCTCGCGGCTGCGTCTTTGCGTCGGATGGCGCCGAATCGGTTCTGCAACAGGCTCCAGGTGCTCTTCGCGATTCTTTTTGCGCACGGCTGCGATTCCTCAGCGATAAACATGACGTTGACTCACCTTAGCACCGCCCATCGGCATCCCCAATAGAGCCTGTCCGTACGTCGGTTTGCAGGCTGTGATCAATTGACGGAAAAACGTGAGCGTTTATCATCTTTTAAACATGAGTATCCCTCACATTAAACAGGAGATGACGCGATGAACAACAGCCAGCAACCTGTTCTGATTCTCGGTGCCACCGGCAAGACCGGGCGGCGCATCGCGGCGCGGCTCGAAGCCTTGGGCCAACCGGTGCGCCTGGGCTCTCGACAGGCGACCCCATCGTTCGACTGGGAGGACCGCTCGACCTGGGCTGCCGCCCTCGATGGCGTTCGGGCCGCTTACATCTGCTACCAGCCGGACCTAGCCGTACCCGGTGCGCTTGAGACCATCCAGGCATTCACCGACCAGGCTGTAAAGAGCGGGTTGAGCCAACTGGTGTTGTTGTCGGGTCGCGGTGAGGTGGAAGCCGAACAGGCCGAATGCGTGGTGCGAAACAGCGGCATCGACTGGACCATCCTGCGCGCCAACTGGTTCTGCCAGAACTTCAGCGAAGCGCACTTTCTCGCACCGATCCTGCAAGGAGAACTGGTGTTGCCCGTCGGGGACATCGCCGAGCCTTTCGTCGATGTGGAAGATATCGCTGAAGTAGCCGTGGCGGCACTGACCCAACCCGGCCATCGCGGGCAACTGTATGAGTTGAGCGGACCCCGGGCCCTGACCTTTGCCGAGGCCGTTGCCGAGATTGGCCGCAAGACACATCGCGATATAAATTTTGTCAGCGTAACGCCCGACATCTATCGCCATGCGCTGGAACAGGAACAGCTGCCGCCAGAGGTGATCGACCTGGTGCTGTATCTGTTCACCACTGTGCTCGATGGCCGTAATACAGCCGTCACCGACGGGGTGCAGCGCGCACTGGGAAAACCGGCGCGGGATTTTTCAGAATATGTCCAACGCACGGTGGCAACGGGAGTCTGGGACAGGTAACTTTGAAGTCCGACGCACTGCATTGGCGACATGCAGGTTCCTCGACTAGGGTCTCTTTCGTATCGAACAGCGACACTTTTATTGACAGGAGCCTGATCAAGGAGCGAGCAATGTCATCCATCAGTAGTGCCGAACAAACCTATCGCAAGTGGTCCAGTCCGATCCTGCTCGAACTCAAGGAACGAGAACATCAGCTGGACCCGTCAGACCGCCAGGCGCTGCAAAATATTTTGCTGGAAAGAAGGCTGATCAACACAGGCAATCCAAACGGCAGTGATCGACGCAAGGCTGGCCCGGGTAAAGGCGATTGAGTCGACCCTTGTCTTTTGAGGGTGTACAGATGTGAAAGGCAGTTTGATTGGCGCATCGGTCGTCACGGTATTCGCAGGATTGCTGGCTTACGGGTTAAGTACCTGGGAGGTCAGCAAGAATGCGCGGCAGGAAGAAGTGTGCAAAGTCGCGCAGGAGCACCTCAAGTCCGTGGAGATCCAGGCTCGGGCCATGGCTGCGGGGTTGTCTGTCGAAGGGTACGCCGAGGCGGAGAAAGCTGAAGTGGGAAAACTCATCCATGCCCTGGACACCGCCAATACCAAGGAAGAAGTCGAAGCTGTCATTTCACAACACTCTGCCACCGTTGAAGCGCAGGTCGCCGCCACGGACGCAGAGGTCAAGTCACGGGGTGACCAACCCTTCCTCGGGCAGCAGCTCAAGGAGCAACGCATCACCACGGACGTCAAACAGGAAATCCAGCGTGCGGAGAAGGCCGTCAGCACCGCCTGCCAATGATCCGTGCGAGTGCAAGGCGATCCCGGTAAACATGGAGTTTGCAGCATGACCCAAGACACGAAAGTAAAAGGGCCCGCGTCGTACTTCCCCTCCATTGAAAAAAAGTATGGGCAGCCCATTTCCCATTGGCTTGATCTGCTTGGCACCGCAAGCGGCAAGAAGCATATGGAAATGGTGGCCTTGCTCAAAACCGACCACGGCATGGGCCACGGCCACGCCAATGCGTTGGTGGCGTACTACTTGAGCAGCGCCAAAGGCAACTGATCAACCAGTACGTCAGGCGCCTGCCAATCCGCAAGCTGCGGGGCATCCATGGATGCCCCGCAGCGCATTCATGCAGGTTTGAAGCAGTAGGCGGCCAGCTTGTTGCCATCCAGATCCCGGGCGTAAGCGGCATACGCATTCGGGGCCCAGCCGCGTGGGCCTGGCACACCTTCGCAGGTGCCGCCGCTGGCCAGCGCCGCTGCGTGAAACGCATCGATTGCAGCGCGATCGGAGGCTTCAAAGCTGACCGTGACTCCATTACCCACCGTGGCCGGGGCGCCATTGGCCGGTTTCAATACGAAGAACGACGGGGCACTTTCACCCCAGATCGAGCCGTTGTCGCCCAGATCCGCCATGCGCTTGTGGCCCAGGGCACCGAGTACCTTGTCGTAGAAGCTGCGGGCGTTAGGCAGATCGTTGGTGCCGACGGTGACATGCGTGAAGATGCTCATATTGTTGCTCTCTTGGGTAGATACACATTGGGTGTTGTTTGCGCTTTCGGCCGAATGCATCAGCGATCGAAATGAATGACGGTACGAATGCTCTTGCCTTGATGCATCAGGGCGAACGCCTCGTTGATTTCATCCAGCCCCATGGTGTGGGTGATGAAGGTTTCCAGCGGGATTTCGCCGGATCGGGCTTTCTCGACATAGGTGGGCAGTTCGCTGCGACCCTTCACACCGCCGAAGGCGGAGCCGCGCCAGACACGGCCAGTGACCAGTTGGAACGGCCGCGTACTGATTTCCTGTCCGGCACCTGCGACGCCGATGATCACCGACTCGCCCCATCCTTTATGGCAGCACTCCAGGGCGGCCCTCATGAGGTTGACGTTGCCGATGCATTCAAACGAGTAATCCACGCCCCCCTCGGTCATATCGACAATCACCTCCTGAATCGGCTTGTCGTAGTCCTTCGGATTGATGAAGTCGGTGGCGCCGAGTTGTTTGGCGATCTCGAATTTGGCCGGGTTGATATCAATCGCGATGATGCGGCCGGCCCTGGCCATGGTGGCGCCGATAATGGCAGCGAGGCCGATGCCACCCAGACCGAAGATGGCCACGCTGGCACCCTCTTCCACTTTTGCCGTGTTGAGCACCGCACCGATGCCGGTGGTCACACCGCAACCGAGCAGACAGACTTGCTCCAGCGGTGCCTGCTTGGGGATTTTGGCCAGCGAGATTTCCGGCACCACGGTGTACTCGGAAAAGGTCGAGGTGCCCATGTAATGGAATATGGGTTGGCCCTTGTAGGAGAAGCGGCTGGTGCCATCCGGCATCAGGCCTTTGCCCTGCGTGGCCCGAATTTTCTGGCAGAGGTTGGTCTTGCCGGACCGGCAGAATTTGCACTCGCCGCATTCCGGGGTGTACAGCGGGATCACATGATCACCCACTGCCACCGAGGTCACGCCCTCGCCCACGGCCTCGACGACACCGCCACCTTCGTGGCCGAGAATCACCGGAAAGATGCCTTCGGGATCAGCGCCGGACAGGGTAAAGGCATCGGTATGGCAGACACCGGTGGCGACGATCCGTACCAGTACCTCGCCCGCTTGCGGCGCAGCCACATCGACTTCGACAATTTGCAGGGGCTGGTTCGCCGCGAAGGCGACAGCCGCTCTTGATTTGATCATGTTCATGAATTCCGCACGCAAAGAGGCACCGCCTCTGTAAGGAAGCAAACAAAAACAGGTATGAAATGGTCGTTACGCAGAAAAGGCTTCCCTGCCCCCGTCGCTGGTCAGAGTGACGCTTCGATTTTTTTCGCGGCGGACTCATCGACCCAGGCGTGCCACACCTCCGGATGTTCCTTGAGGAATATCCTGGCCAGTCTTGGGGATTCGATGCGCTCGCTGGTCATTCTCGCCAGGTTCTGATTCAACAGATCGATGGGAATATTGACCTTCTCCAGTACGGCGACCAACTCCGGTGCCTGCTCATGAAAAGCCTTGGAGATGCCCACCCGGGTGATGACGTTCTTGTCGACGCCGGGTTTTTCTTCCAGCCGTACCGCATCGATCTGCCCCATCAATGGGGTCGGCGACCAGTAGTAGAACAGCACCGGTTCACCTCGCTTGTAGCTGGACAGTACCGCCGCATCCAATGCCGCGCCTGTACCCGGCCGGAAGTTGGTGAAGGTGTTTTCAAGACCATACTCTTTCAACATCTCGGTATTGTCCTGTTCACATATCCAACCTGCGGGGCAGTTGTAGAAACGGCCTTTGGAGGGTTCCTCCGAGTCGCGAAACACCTGCGGGTATTTGCTCAGATCGGCCACCGTCCTGAGGTCTGGTGCGCGGGCCGGTTTGTTGCGCTTGGCGTCCCCTTCGACGACATAGCGCGGCACATACCAGCCTTGAACGGCACCGATGATCGGCGCCCCGATCGCCACCACTTTTCCGGCGGCGGCGGCCTTTTTCCAGACTTCGCTGCGCTCCATCCACTCTTCGCCGAATACCTGAATGTCATTGCTGGCCAAAGCGGTTTCAAGAATGATGGTGTTGCCCACCAACTCGTCGGTCGTGCAGCCGTAACCATCCTTGAGCACGATCTTCATGATGTCGGTGAGCAGCATCCCGCTCTCCCAGTTCAGGCCGGCAAACTTCACTGATTTGCCCGAGTCGCACCATCCGGCCGCCTGGCTCGAAGCGCTGGCGGCAAGCACGCCAAGGGTGAGCACCGAGGCCAGCAATTTCTTCCTGTATTTCATGATCAGACGCTCCGAAATTATTATTGGGGATAGCGAGCTGTTGCGTGCTGCACCTGGCAAACGGACTCCGTCAATCGAATGGAGCCAGGCGCCTGTGCAAGCACGTGAACCGAAGGAATGCATCGAACGTTTTTGTTGTTATCGAGTTGCTATCGAGTTGTTATCGAGAGCACTCAAGCCACCGGGTCGGTGCTGGTGCGTCCGTAGAACAATTGACGGGCGTAGGCGCTGAACTCGACATTGGGTTGATCCACATAAGCCAGCACCGCATTGAGCCTCAAACGATCCCCTTCTACCGGCGTCACACGGTGCAATGAATAGCGACCACGGAACAGCGTCAGGGTGCCAGGCACTTGCGGCAGCACCTCGACCTGCTGCGTTTTCGAGTCGTCGAGGAACTGGCCGACCGCCTCGTGACAATCGTCGTTCTCATTGCGCAGCATGCGTACGTACTCGAAATCCCCACCGGCATTGGCTGCCTGAAGCGACAGGGTCACGCTGAAGCCTGCGCGGTCGAAGTGCCAGCCCAATTGTTGCCCGGCCGTAAAACCCTGCAAGTTGAGCGCAGCCAATGGGTCCGCATGGCGATAGAGCGTGTCCAGCCCCAACACATCCTTGATGAACGCCAATACGTCGTCCGATTCATAGATATTCCTGACCAGATTGTCGGCAGGAATGTCGGCGTAAGCGACGGTATCCTTTTCGGTTTTCATCAGGCGCCGCAGCGGGTGCGCCTCATCCACGCCCTCCACTTGTGGCTTGAAATAGACCGTGTGTTCTTCCCGGAAATGAAACATGCGCGGGTGCAGTGCAAGGGTTTGTTCGGCCATGGTTACGACCGTTTCGTCACGGGCAAATCCCGGGAAGATCGCCACGCCTTCCTGCTCAAGCAGCGCGCGACTGTGATCGACCAGCGCCTGATAGGCCGGGCTGGTTCGATCAGTGATGGGGTAACGCTCGAGATCGACGAGGTTGCCCAGGGTGACAGGTGTTGGCGCAAGCGTTGTCATGATTGTTGTTCTCCGATGGCTTTTGCTGGAAGCAGATTGCATCGCGGGAAAAAACAAGTCACGCTCATAATTTTACGCAATTTTGTGAATTATTTTCAGGTCGCACCCTATGAGACTCACCCTCGATCACCTCGTGATGCTGCAAACCCTGGCGGAAGTGGATTCCGTGACGGCGGTGGCCGAACGCCTGTGGCTGACCCCTTCGGCCGTCAGTCATCGAATGCGCGAAGCAGAGCGACGTCTGGGTGTGAGCCTCACGGAGCGATCAGGGGGAAAACTGCGGCTCAGCCCTGCGGGTGTCAGGCTTGAACGAGCCGCCAGGGACATCATCGCGATACTCAACGAAGCGGAGTCCGAGGCGCGCTCCATGGCGGGTGGCGTCACGGCGTTCGTGCGCATGGGCGTCACGTCCTACGGCCCGTTTCGCTGGATTCCGAAATTCATCAAGCATTACTCAAGCCTGCGTCCGGATATCGAAATCACCCTGGTGACGGTGCCGCGCAATGATGTCTACGCCAGCCTGATGCAAGGCAGGCTGGACGTATCGATCATCGATGACGGCATGGTGCCGAGCGGCGTCGCCAGGCTGCCGCTGTTTCGCGACGACCTGATCGCAATCATGGCCACCGATCACCCGCTGGCGCACCGGCAAAATATCTATGCCGAAGACTTCAAGACGTACAACCTGATTACCTACTCCACCGATCGCGCCAGTGGCTGGGAATATGACCGCTTCTTCGCCCCCGCCAGCATCCTGCCGCGACGGATGATCACCGTGGAGCTGATCGAGGCCATTGTCGAGCTGGTGCGCTCGGGCTACGGCATCAGCATCCTGCAGCGGGATCTGGTGACGCCCAGCCTGGATCGCGGCGAGTTGACCTGGGCAGCCTTGAATGAGGGGCTGGACATCGCCTGGAACGCCATTGTTCGCCCCTCGGAGCCGGAAGACAGCGAGGTCAACAAGCTGGTGGCCGAACTGAGCCGCTGGATTCAATCGGCAGAAAAAACCGGGCAGCCTTGAACCTGGATCCGAGCCTGCAGGTTTGGTTATTTGAGACTACCGGCCAGAAACTGCTGCAACCGCTCGCTTTGCGGATGTTGCAGAACACGGTCAGGAGCCCCCTGTTCCTCCACCCGCCCCTGATGCAGAAAGATGACCTGGTTGGAGACCTGCCTGGCGAATCCCATCTCGTGGGTGACCACGACCATGGTCCGGCCCTCCTCGGCCAATTGCTGCATGACTCTGAGGACTTCGCCGACCAGTTCCGGATCGAGGGCCGAGGTCGGCTCGTCGAACAGCATGACCTGCGGCTCCATGGCCAGCGCGCGCGCGATGGCGACCCTCTGCTGCTGGCCGCCGGACAAATGCACCGGATACTGCCCTTCCACCTTGGCAGGCAAACCCACCTTGGCAAGATAGTGACGTGCCCGTTCCAGTGCGACCTTGCGGCTGAGACCCAGCACACTCATCGGGCACTCGATCAGGTTTTCCAGCACCGTCATATGGCTCCAGAGGTTGAAGTGCTGGAACACCATCGACAATTGGCTGCGCATGACCCGCAGTTGCGCGGGATCGACAACGCACAACTCGCCGAGGGCGTTCCTGCGCGTGAGCAGTTCTTCGTCATTGACGATGATGCGTCCGGCCGAGGGCTGTTCCAGATGGTTGATGCAGCGCAGGAAGGTGCTTTTTCCCGACCCCGAGGAGCCGATGATGCTGATCACATCGCCCGCCCCGGCCTTGAGCGAGACACCCTTGAGCACTTCATGGTTGCCGTAGTTCTTGTACACATCTTCAACGATCAATTTATACATTCGGACAAATCCAATGGCTTCAGTGAGTGCGCGGTTTGAGGTAGGCAAGCCAATGCAACTCGCCGCGACGGAATAGCCAGATCAGCAAACAGGCGCTAACGGCGTACAACAGCCCCGCGATCCCGAACGCGGAGAAAGAGGCATAGGTCGCCGAATTGACGTCCCGGGCGATCTTCAACAAATCCGGGACCGTGGCTGTAAAGGCCACCGAAGTCGAGTGCAGCATCAGGATCACTTCATTGCTGAAAAACGGCAGGGCCCGACGCAATGCCGACGGCAAAATGATTCGCCGATAGAGGGTGAACCGGCCCATGCCGTAGGCCCGGGCCGCCTCGATTTCGCCGTAAGGGGTTGCCCTGATGGAACCTGCAAAAATCTCGGTCATGTAGGCACAGGTGTTGAGCCCGAACGCCAGCACCGTGCAATTGAACCCGTCACGGAAAAAGGCGTTGAGAAAATCCTGGGAGCGGACCACATGCAGGCTGTATACGCCGGTGTAGAAAAACAGCAGCTGGATGTACAGCGGCGTGCCGCGAAACACGTAGGTGTAGCACCACACCGGCAAGCGAATCAGCGGGTTGCGGCTGACGCGGGCAATCGACAGCGGCACCGCCAGCGCGAAGCCGATCACCACCGACAGGATGAGCAACCACAAGGTCACGGCCAACCCGGAAAAGTGAGCGCCATCGTTCCACAGGTAAGCCTGCCAATATTCCTGGAGAATGCCGTTCATAGCGCAGCCTTCCTGACACCGACCGAATAACGATGCTCCAGCCAGCTCAACACGCCATTGGACACCGTGGTGATGGCCAGGTAGATCAGGCCACCGACCAGTGTGAAGTAGAAGAACTGCATCGAACCCTTGCCCGCATCCTGAGTGGCCTTGACGACGTCGGTCAGGCCGATGATCGACACCAGTGCCGTCGACTTGATCAACACCTGCCAGTTGTTGCCGATGCCCGGCAGCGCATGGCGCAGCATTTGCGGGAAAAGGACTTTGCGAAAGGTCTGTACGCGGCTCATGCCGTAGGCCCTCGCCGCTTCGATCTGCCCCGTCGGGACGGCCTGGAAGGCACCGCGAAAGGTCTCGGTGAAGTAGGCGCCGTATATGAACGCCAACGTCACGACGCCGGCCAGAAACGGATCGATGTCGATCTGCGGGGTGCCCAGCCAATCGGTCAGGCGGTTGAGCAGCATCTGCAGGCTGAAGAACAGCAACAGCATGATGACCAGGTCCGGCATGCTGCGAATGGCGGTCGTATACCCCGTGGCCAATGCACGCAACATGCGATTGGAGGACAGTTTGGAGCTGGCGCCGATCAGTCCTGCCAGGACTGCGACCAGCAATGACCACAACGCCAGTTTGATTGTGGCCAGGGTGCCCAGCAGAATCTGCGGGCCAAAGCCATCCAGAAGCATCTCTCTCTCCTTGTTCTTGTTGGTCGAGATGAATGTCGAGGCGGCAACCGGATGATTCAGGGGAACACCCGGCACCGGAAATCGAGGGGACTACTTCGCACCGTACACGTCGAAGTCGAAGTACTTCTTGTTGATGCGCTCGTAGGTGCCATTGGCGAGAATGGTCGCCAGGGCCTTGTTCAAGTCCTCGCGTAATGCGACATCGTCCTTGCGCAAGCCAATGCCATCACCCACACCGAAGAATTTCGGATCGTCCAGCGTCGCACCCGAGAACTCATAGTCCTTGCCTTGCGCCGAGTTCAGAAAACCGTAGCTGGCCTGGATCGCGCCCTGCAGCGAGGCATCGAGTCGCCCGACCACCAGATCGGCGTACACCTGGTCCTGGTTCTGATAGGACAGCACCTCTACACCCTTGGCCCCCCACACGGCCTTGGCATAGGCCTCCTGGGTCGAGCCTTGCTCCACACCGATACGTTTGCCCTTGAGTGATTCGACGGTGGGCAGCAGGCCCGATCCGCGTTTCACCACCAGACGCGCCGGTGCATTGGAGACCTTGTCGGAGAAGGCGATCTGCTCCTGACGTTTTGGCGTGACGGTCATCGACGACGCCACCGCATCGAACTTGCGCGCCAACAGTCCCGGAATCATCCCGTCCCAGCTGCTTTCAACCCAAACGCAACGGGCGTGCAACTCGGTACAGAGCGCCTCGGCAATGTCGACGCCGAAACCGGTCAGGGTGCCGTCCTGGTTCTTGTACTCCAGCGGTGGATAGGTGGGATCCACGCCCAGTCTCAGGACTTTGCCCGACCAGTCGGCCGCACCGGCCAGGTTCGATGCCGTGAGCATGACCAGTGAAACGGCTGCAAATATCTTGTTCATTTTTTTCCTCTCCAGGTCGCAGTCGATGTTGGTACAGACGGACGCTCGTCAGAACGGCGTCTCAACGCAGAAAACTTTCCACCAGCCTGACCCAGTAACTGGCGCCAATCGGCAGGCAAGCATCGTTGAAGTCATAGCCGGGGTTGTGCAACAGGCAGCCGCTTTCGCCATCGCCATTGCCGATCACCAGGTAACTGCCGGGGCATTGCTCGAGCATGAAGGCAAAGTCCTCGCTCGCCGTGAATGGCCGCAGGTTGTCGATCAGTCGTCCTTCGCCCAACCACTGACGCGCGACTTCCCGGGCGAACGCGGTGGATTCGGGATCGTTGACCAATACCGGATGGCAACGCTGATAATCGATCTGCGCACGGGCGCCGAAACTGCTTGCCTGCGCGGTGACCAGCTCGGTAATCCGCACTTGCAGCAACTGGCGGATTTCAGGGGTCAGCGCCCGTACGCTCAGGCACATGTCGGCACTGTCGGGGATGACATTCGAAACAGTGCCGGCGTGAATCGAGCCCACCGTGATAATGGCCGTGTCCTGTGGGTTGACGTTGCGCGACACAATGCTTTGCAACGCCATTACGATCGACGCGCAAACCACCACCGGGTCAATCGCCTTGTGTGGCACCGCGCCGTGCCCGCCACAACCGTTGATCCTGATGTTCACCGTGTCGGCGGAGGCCATGAACGGTCCGCTGTAGAAACCCAGGTGCCCCACGGGGTAGCCGGGAATGTTGTGCATGGCAAAAATCGCGTCGCAGGGAAACCGTTCGAGCAGGCCGTCTTCGAGCATTTTCCGAGCGCCACCCAACCCCTCTTCCGCCGGCTGGAAAATCAGTTGCACCGTGCCGTTGAACGAACGCGATTGCGCCAGATACCGGGCAGCGGCCAGCAGCGTGGCGGTATGACCGTCGTGGCCACAGGCATGCATGACGCCGTCGACTCGGCTGGCATAGGGCAGACCGGTGGCTTCCTGAATGGGCAACGCATCCATGTCGGCGCGCAGGCCGATGGATCGCCCCTGGCCATTTGTCAGGGTCGCGACGACCCCGGTCTTGCCCACGCCCGTGCTGACTTCATAGCCCCACTGCAGCAAGCACTCGGCCACCAGACGACTTGTGGTGAACTCCTCGAAGCCCAACTCCGGATGCGCGTGAATGCTGTGACGCAACGCGATCATTTCCTCTTGTATCGCTGCAATACCCGGCAGCACCTGGCTGGTAACCATTGTTGTTCTCCTGAGATAGGACCCGCGCCTGTAACAGCGCTGTTGGAGCCGATCTTAGGCAAGCGCAACTGGGCTGGGGAGACCCAGTTTGGTTATGATGACAACCATTGGTTGTCCATAAGGTGAGCGGATGAAACTGCATCAATTACAAGCGCTGATCGCCAGCGCCGAAACCGGCAGCATTCGCGCTGCGGCGCGTTCGTTGCAGATTTCACAAGCGGCGGTGACCAAGGCCTTGCGGGAGCTGGAAACCAGTCAGCAGCTACCCCTGTTCACCCGCACCCCCAGCGGCCTGAACTTCACCGAATACGGCAAAGTCTTGCTGACCCACGCCCGACTGGTGGTCAAGCAACTGGAACACGCGCAAACGGAACTCGATCACCTGCGCGGCAGGGCCCAGGGGCGGCTTTGTGTGGGTGTCACACCGTGGATCGCGCTGACCTTCCTGCCGGAGGTGGTTCTGGCGTTTCGAGAGCGCATGCCGCAAATCAGACTGGAGCTGTTTGAAAGCCTGATGGCGGTGGCCCAACCCTTGTTGCGCGACGGCAGCATGGATTTCGCGATAGGCCAGATCCATCCCGGCCAATCAAGCCAGGAATTCGCCTGCCAAACGTTGCTCGACTATCAGACCTCTGTGCTCGTCCGTGAGGGGCATGCACAACAGCACGCCCGCTCCATCCATGAACTGCTGGAGCAGAACTGGACATTGAACTACGCCCCGGATGGTCATGATGCCCTGATGCAGGAGTTGTTCTGGAAACACGGTGCGCAGATCGATGAGAAACATATCGTTCGGGCTCATTCGCTGGCGATCCTGCAGATGATGGTCGAGCGGGCCGACATGTGCACCTGGGGACCGTCGATCGTCAGCATTGCCCCGCCCTTCCTCGGCCGTGTGGTTTCCCTGGACCTGGCCGAACAATTCGAGCCCCGCCAACTGAGCATCGTGACACGTCGCAATGGCGCCCTGAGCAATGCCGCCCAGTGCTTCACCGATTGCCTGTTGCAGGTCATTCGCCGCCATGCGCGCTCGGCCAGAAAGGAAGACCGCGCGCTGTTTGAAACCTTGCGGTTGTTGCTGTGAGGCAACGCTGTCATGCCTCCCGGGAACCGGCGCCATCAACCAGCCATGTGATGAGCGCCTCCAGAGGCATGGGCCTGGCGAACCAATAGCCCTGCCCTTCGGTACAACCTTCGGCTTGCAGGAACGCCAGTTGTTCCCGAGTCTCGATGCCTTCGGCAATCGCCTGCAAACCCAAGGCACGTGCGATGCTGAGCGTGGCACGGACGATCTCCTGTTCAGCCGTACTGCCAGGCAGCATCGCCACGAAGGAGCGATCGATTTTCAGTTTGTGGAACTGCAGACTGCGCAAGCGTCCCAGTGAGGAATACCCCGTGCCGAAATCATCCATGGCCAGATGAACGCCTGCATTGCGCAACGCCAATGAATTGCGCAGTACCTGCTCCGCCCCCTTCATTGCCACATCCTCGGTCACTTCCAGCACCAATCTGCCGGCCGGCAGACCGGTGTCAGTGGTCACCTCCTGCACCATTTGGGCAAAGTGTTCATCGACAAAGGAGTCCACGCAGACATTGACCGCCACGGGCACGTCCAGAATGCCCAGTTCAATGAGCCAGGCATTGTCTACGCAAGCCTGGCCAATGACCCAGCGGGTAATGGCCGGCATAAGACGATACTTCAGGGCGATGGGAATGAATTGATCAGGCATGACCAACTCATACCCATCGCGCCAGCGTAACAGTGCCTCCATCCCCGAAGGCCGGTAGGTTCGCGTATCGAATTGCAATTGGTAATGCAGTTCGAACTGCCCCTGCTCGAGCGCTTCACGCAGAAATGAGGCCAGGCGGTAACTGCGTTCATTCTCCTCGCGCATGTCCTGGTTGAACATGCTGACCATGCCCCCACCCTCCGCCTTGCCCCGGTACATGGCAATGTCCGCCGCGTTCATCAGCTTGTCCGCCGATCCGCCATGCTCCGGAAACAGACTGATGCCGATGCTGGCGGAAACCAGCAGCGGTACGCCATCGATCATGAACAGAGCCTTGAGGCCTTTGATCAGACGCTCTGCAATCTGGCCGGCGTTGTCCCCTTCATTGAGCTTGAGGAACGCCACGAACTCATCGCCACCCACGCGTCCCAGGATATCGGCGCCTCTGAGGGCCAGACGCAAACGCTCCGCGACCTGCTTGAGCAGACGATCGCCGACACCATGGCCATAGCTGTCGTTGATCTGTTTGAACCCATCGAGATCGATAAAGAGCAAGGCCAATCGTCCATCGGTCTGCTCGCATTTGAACAAGGCCTTTTCAAGCATGTCCACGAATCGATGGCGATTGATGCAACCGGTCAAATCATCGTAGGTCGCAAGCTGGGTTATCCGCTTGGTGAGTCGTTGACGTTCGCTGATGTCATAACAAACCCCTACAAAGGCACGTTGCTCCCCAAGCCGGAACTCATTGACGTTGAACTGCATCGGGAAACAGGAACCCGCCTTGCGTTGCCCCTCCACTTCGCGCCCGCCATTGTTGATTCCATGCCCGGTAGCGCTGCGAAAACTTTCCAGATAATCGGGTTGGGGCTTGTCATGAGCCTCCGGGATCAAGACGCAAATCGGCTGCCCGAGCAACTCTTCCCGGGCGAAATTGAAGTTCTGCAATACAGAGCGACTGACTGCCTGAATGATTCCCCGCTCATCGATGATCAGAACGGTGTTGGGCGACGCATCGGTAATGGCGTCGAACAGAGACAGGTCCAGAACAATGGGCGCATCTTTTTTTCTACCCGCCGAGGTACTGTCTTCGAGGCCGATCATTGCATGTGCCCTTCTTCAGTGCGATGCCATTTCAATACCGATGCGCTGCATCACTACGGGGTCGTCGCATGCCGCAGAATGAGGACGCACGGGAGACTCCCGGTCTGTCGTTTCTTTGTGTCTGTACAGGTGCCTACCCGACTCCAGCCTGGCAATCCGTGCGTGGTAAAGAGCCGGAATCGGGTAGACGTACAAATGGTATCAAGAGGCGTTTCGCGCCGTATTTAAGCCGAATCCGGGGTCGATACCGGGAGATTTACCTACGCGCCCTGATCGGTCATCGACGCCCTGCAGTCGAACCGGCGAGCTTTTCGTAGCCCTGACGCATATCCACGGCCCATCCATCCAGCGCCGACTTGACGTTATCGAGGGTCAACGGCTGTCTGTCGTTTTCAAGCTCTTGCGCATCGCTCTTGCGCACGACCTGCGCCAGCAACGCATGACTGGCCCCGTCGAGAAATTGTGCCTCGGTAGCGATTTCGACCGTTTGATCTCTGCCTCCCGCAGCAGTATTGACAGCTGCCGCCATCAACCAGAGAGGCAGTACCTCATAAGGTTTCAGGCCTTCGTTTCTGGTCGATACGCCTGTTATGGCTGCACGCATGACAATCGTGTTCGGGCCGGGAGCCTCAACCAACTGCAGGTCCTTGCCGAATTCTCGCTTGAGGGCTGAGTCGAAATACCGGGTAATCATTTGCAACGTCTGCGCCGAAATGACGGCCGTGGGTTTGGGGGCCGGATAGAGCTGGCTCGGTTCGATGTAGATCCGGGTGTAGCCGGACAACTTCGCTTGCGGATCTATCCAGCGCATGACTTCTTTTCCCGAAACACTTTCGGCGGGTTGCAGCCGGCCATAGTCCTGAAGAAAGCCCGAGTACTCGTCGGGTGTCACCCGCGAACTTGTGCAACCCGCCAGCGCAACGACTGCACAAAACAGTCCATTGAGTAGCATCGTTTTCATTGACTGTAACTCCATCAAAAAACAAAAAATCCAGTGGGCTCAATCGTGATCCGGCGCCATCGGCGCGCATCGATTCGGTCTTGATGACGCCGGCAAGCGAATGGCTCAGTGCCTGAGCTGATCCACAATGCCCTGGCGAATGGCGTAGACCACCAAGCCAGGAAGGTCGCGAATATTCAGGCGCTTCATTAACTGCATGCGGTGCTCATCGACGGTCTTGACACTGAGGTTGAGTTGCCAGGCCACTTCCTTGTTGGATTTGCCCTTGGCCAGCCAATAGAGCACCTCGCTTTGGCGGGCCGTCAGCGGCGTTTGCCCGCAAGGTGCGGATGACGCCTTCATCGCGTCGATGACCTGTGCGGAAATCTTCGGGCTCAGGTAACGATGGTTTTTCAAGACCGCCTCGATCGCCAATTGCAACTCGATATCGACGGCGTCCTTGAGTACGTAACCCGAAGCCCCATCCTGTAACGCCCTGACAACGCAATCATGAGTGCCGTGCATCGAAAGCATAATCACCGGCAACCCTGGCCGGTCGACGCGCAGTTGCCTGAGCGCCTCGAGACCCGACATGCGCGGCATCGAGATATCCATGATCAGCACGTGCGGTTCGAAGGCATCGAGCAGGTGTTTGACGTCTTCGCCATCGCCACCTTCGGCCACCACCGAGTAACCCCACTTTTCCAGCAGCACCCGAAGCCCCGCACGCACCAGTGCGTGGTCCTCCACCAAGACGACTCGCATAAACGTTCAACCCAGCAAAATGGAGGTGTCCGGCAAGCCGACATTGCCTACCCCGTATCGTCGGTTCCCGGATCAGCGGCAGCGGGAAACGAGCCCCCTCGGAGGCTCGATCACCCTTATTTACCCAGGCGCCTGATTTCCGCAGGGGTAAAGTCGGCTTTCGCCATGGGGGTTCCATAGGTGGCTTTCTGGGGTATTTCGTTGGTCATTTGCGAAACGCCATAGCGTCCGGAGATCAGATCGTAGGTAGTCTCCACTGCTGTGGTGGGGACCTGAATGTCGTACAGCATCGCGTAATGCGCTTCGAACAGGCGCCACAATTCGCCGCGGCTGTCATACATGTCCGACGCCAGGATCTGCCACGAATCTTCATCGATATAGAATCGACGCTTGCCATACACATGACGTGCGTCAGGCTTCAGCGTCGCCTCGATCACCCATACACGGTGTTTCTCGTAGCGCAGTGGCTCCGGATTCAGATGGCCGGGTTTGAGCAGATCGGCGTATTTCAGGGTTTTGCTGTACACCTTGTAGGCGTTGTATCCCACCAGCAGTTCCTGTTTGCCGATCAGCTTCCAGTCATACCGGTCCGGCGCACCGTTAAAACCGTCGGTGCCGTCACTGGTAACCTGTCCAAAGCTGTAGCGGGCGCTGCTGTCATAGGAAACGGTCGGCGCGCGACGCACGCGGCGTTGCCCTGGCAGGTATTGCCAGGCCGAACGTGCTTCGGACACCTGATTCATCGGCTCGTGAATCAGCGTCACCTCCCCCGCGTAACGGGAAGGGCTCAGGGTCTGGGCACGGTAGAAGAACAGCAGATTGTCTTGCGGATCCAGGTCCTTGATCCGGTCTCGAAAGGCGCCGACCTGGTTGTAGGTGACCACCGTGGTTTGCCCCTGGTCCTGCACCGTTGCCGACGCCATGTCACGGACGAAGGAACCGCCACGGTAGCGAGTCAAATGATTCCAGAGCACTTCCAACGGTTCGGTGGGCTCGGCAAACGGAATGCCGAAATTGTAGTTTTTCAGGCCATAGCCGTTGTCGGCCAATTCGACCTTGCCCAGGTTGCTCCTGGCTTCCTCCTGGTCGGCTTTCGGGAGGCTGGCGGTACGATGGCTGGGATAGACCGGCATGCGGTAATCGGGAAAGCGGACGAACATGGCCTGTTGACCGGGACTCAGCACGCTCTTGTACTGACCGACATTGTCCTTGGTCACGGTATAGAGTGGTCGCTCGCTGGCAAAGGGATCGGTGTAGTTGCCGTCGGCACCGACAGTACCGGCATTGACGGTAATACCTCCGCTCCAGGCAGGGATACTGCCGTCGGCATTGGCCGCCATTTCAGAACCCATCGGCGTCAGTTTGGTTCCGATCAGGGCTGGATTGTTTTGCTTGGCCTGGACCACTGAACAAGCGGCCATCATCGCCAGAACCAGAGGCAGTTTTTGCAGGACATTTTTCATCAGAAGCTCACCTTGAGGTTCACCGAGGCGAAATCGCGGTCATCGATGGTTGAGTATTTGTTGGTGCCGAGGAATTCGTTGTAAGCGAACTCCAACGAGTAGTCGTTGCGGTAATCGAAGGTCAGTGTCAGGCCAAGCGCCTGTTGACCCTCCTGGAAGTTCGGACCGTTGCCCTCGACGTCATGCCGCCAGTTGATCGCGGGGGTGATGACGGTGGCGGGCAGCAATTGCTCGTAGGACAGTCCCGCGCGCAGGCGATAGCCCCAGGAAAAATCGGTGTACAGGCCTTCGGTGTTGCAGTAGTCGGCGTTCATTTGCGCCACCTGCGCCGCGCTCAGGCCACCGGCGCCGGCCCCCACGCAAGAGGTCGCGATCCCTGTCGTGGGCAACGTACGACCGAAGGCCCCGGCACGACCGAAACGTTCTCCATCGAGGTTGTCGATCCAGTTGAAACCCATTTCCCCCGCCAATGACAGGCGGTTGGCCCCCAACACATTGGACACGGTATCGACCGCCCCGAGGCTGAACTGCCAGAGCGGCTTGCGCGCGTAACCTTCCACTTCCGATCCCCGCGCCGCCGCAACCCCGGCAGGCGTCAACGGCAGTATCGGCGTGGTGCCTGAACCCGCCAGGAGACCGACAAAATCCGCGCCGTTGTAGGCCAGCGGCATGTTGGGACGGTAACTGAGTTCACCGAAGGTGGCGGTGGTCCCGATGACACCGCTCAGGCTCGCGCCGAACAGTCGGATATCCTCGGGATAGACGTTGGAATAGTCGCCGGTATTGATATTGATGTTGGTGCCCACAGGTGCCTGGCGAGCGATGACCCCTTCGATCTGAGGTGTGCGGCTGTGGTAATTGATGTAGTACAGACCGAGGTCGGCATCGTGCAGCGACTCGATGGTGTAATGCATGGCCAGGCCATACTGGCCGGTGTCGCTCGGGTAATGGGTGGAGGTGCGTCGCAAGTAGCGTTCACGCTGAGCGTTGGCTGCACCTGCCGCCGGATCGAAGTCCTGCAGGGTCTGCGCCGTGGTGCCCGTCCCCCCGGCGATCATGTAGTTGTTCTGGCAGCCTTCCTGCAAGTTGTCGGCAACGCTGAAGAACGTGCCGCAGCCATCGAACACCGAGGGTCGGAAATTGTATTGCCAAAAGCCTTCCAGGCTGACCGAGTCGCTCAGGTCGAAGTTGAAGCTGATCATTTCGACGGGCAACTGCCCTTCCTTGAGTTCAACCCCCGGTCGGTTGAACGCAGAGACGTCCAGTGGGTTGATCACGTTTATACCGTTTTGGATAAACAGCGCCTCACCCCAACTCAATACTTGATTACCGACTTTGACATTCAATGAATGGTCGGCGATGTCGAAGCTTTTCCAGACATAGGCATCCAGTACTTCAAAACCCTTGAACCGGGCCAAGTCCTGCCAACCGGAATCGTCGAATTTTTCGAAGTCGCCGTTGCCGGTTTCCAGAGCGTGGTCGTACCAATACTTGAACCGGATAAATGCACCCTGTGATCCATCGTTCAAGTCGAACTCGGTCAGCCCCTTGAACACCGTGGAAATGGTGTCGCCCTTGTTGAAGTTGAGCTTGCCGTTGTCAGCGTTGTAGTTGGATCCGGTGCCGGTCTTTCCAATGCTGGCCGCATCGGCTGCCGTCATCTGAAACTTGTCGGCATTCTGCAGTGCCCAACTGGTGCCGAAACTGAGTGTGGTATTGGTGGTCAGCCCCCAATCATCGTTGACCTGCCAGGTTACTGCGTGCGCGGACTGACAACCGATGGCGACCCCTAGCGACAGCAGGTGCGGGTACAAGAGCGGCGTCTGACGGCGTGCGCGGCGGGTGATTGCTACATGCTTCATGTGTTGACTCACCTGTTATTGTTGTATTGGCGACCAGGCATTCGAAAATCCGCCAGGCACCGGGAGCGTGCTGGCAATCGCGTGAAAGTAAACGCGGAGCGAATACCGTGCAGGCACCTTGCAAGTAAACGGTGAGCAGCCATGAGTCATTGGCTGACAAATAGTTACCCCGAACACACGCAGCCTTTTTCTGCTTTTCTATCCTCCCTCTCCCGCGCACATGCCGCGGAATACAATTTGTCAAACAATGGCTCACAGACTTTGCGCGGACTCGCACATCGTTGGCCCGCAATCACGAGCCATGGGCGCTTGCCCATGCAAGGACAGAATCATCGACTGGAGCGCTGCTCTGACATCGCCCCTCGCATTTTGCCTGGGGCTTTTTTTTATCCACGCAAGCGACGCACTGAAGAATCCGCACCACAAGGAACCTGTTCAATTTGGATTGCCCGCCTCCACGCCGCTGCGTCAATCGATTGCACGCACCGGCGCACCGCGTCATGCTCACGCCATTCACACAGTCATCAGCAGGCGCAGCGATGGAGATCATGCAACCCCCCTCCGCCCCAGGCGCCAGAACCACCCTGGCCTCGGTCACCCGCGGCATCGCCAAGACCCTGGAGCTGGAATACGGCATCGACCCGTTACCCGTACTCATCAATCTGAACCTTGACACGGGCATCCTGCGCGATAACGAACTGCGCCTGGATTTGACCGATATCACGCCACTTTGGCTGCGTGCCGTCGAGTTGAGCGGCGATCCCAACTTCGGCCTGCGCGTCGCCAGAAACCTGGGGCCCGCCGATCTCTACGGCGTCGATCTTGCGCTCTATACCAGCGCCACGCTCAGCGATGCCGTACGACGTTACGTGTTGTTTCTGCCCTTGTTTACAACCGTGACCCGACCACAACTGATTCAGGACGACTTGGGGGACTGGCGAATGGAAACTCGCCTCACCGGCGTTCGCCAACCCGCCGATGCCGCACGCGATTGCTTCAATTATTTCAATGTGAAGATGTTTGAGCGCCAATCCGGGCTCAAGGCAGCGCAATTTCTGCGCCGAATCGAAATGCCCCGCCCACAGCCCGCCGACCCCGGCCCCTGGCTGAAACTGGGTGTTCCCGTGGTATTCGGCCAGGACTACGCGACATTGGTCTTCGACCACCAAGCCTGGGATACACCGCTTCCCGGTGCCAATGCACATTGGCTGGCACGCGTCGAACAACCGATCCTGCAGTATCTGGTCCGCCTGGGAGCGCCGTTGCCACTCAGCGCTTTGCGCGCAGGCCTGGCGGAAATACTCGAACAGGAAACCAGTCTGCAACGGCTCGCCGACTCCCTGCTGCTGCCAGCCCATTGCATCAAGTCTTCCCTGACGGCGCAAAATACGTCTTTTGCCCAACTCCTCGATCAGACTCGGGAGACGCAGTCGCTCAAGCTGCTGGCCATGCCCGACTTGACGCTGGACCAGGTCGCCAGTCGAACCGGCTTCAGTTCGAAGAACAGTTTGATTCGCGCGTTCCGCCGCTGGAAAGGCGTGACCCCACTCAGCTATAGAAAACAGCTCAACTAGCGCTTTACGCCCCTGCAGCGGTGTCGTTTTTGTCAGTTGAAGACATGCATTCGGGCCAAGTACCGCCCAGAATCCTTACGTTTGTCGCCACGCCGAATGGTTGCTCGATGCGCTGCCCGGCCAGTTGAGCGCAGGGTGTTGGCGATTCGAATCAAAAGGAGGCAACACCGATGAGAACGCCACTTTGGTCTGCGACGCTGCTGATAGGCGGTCTGCTGCCACACATGGTCATTGCAGGGACAGACGCGGCAGCGCAGCCTGAACTCGTGAAGGTTGATACGGGACTTTTGCGTGGTGTGATGAAGAACGATGTACTGAGCTTCAAAGGCATTCCCTACGCGACACCCCCCATCGGCGAATTGCGCTGGCGTGCGCCACGCCCGGCCAAGGCATGGGACGGTGTGCGCGATGCCGATCAATTCGGGCCCGAATGCATGCAAGTCGATAAGGTAGCCAAGTCCGAGGACTGCCTGACGCTGAACGTCTGGCGCCCGGCCGCCACGACCACTCCATTGCCGGTGATGGTATGGATATACGGCGGTGCGCTGGTCCACGGTGCAAGCTCGCTCTACCCGGCCGATGCACTGGCCAGACAGGGTGTGGTGGTCGTGAGCATGAATTACCGCATGGGCCGCCTGGGTTTTTTCGCTCACCCTGCTCAAGAACAGGAAGCGCCGGATGAAGTGCAAGGCAACTATGGCTACCTCGATCAGCAGGCAGCGCTTGGGTGGGTGCAGCGCAACATTGCCGCGTTCGGTGGAGACCCCCGGCAGGTGACGCTTTTTGGCGAATCGGCCGGCGGCGGTTCGGTGCTGGTGCACCTGACCTCACCGTTGTCCCGAGGCCTGTTCCATCGTGCCATCCTGCAATCGCCGGGCATTCCGACGGCGCGTGCCGCCGCCCTGCCACTGACCCGGCTCGATGTCGCCCGCAAGAGCGCCCGCGATTACGCCCACTCGCTGGGTATTGATGGCGATGGACCGCAAGCCCTGGCGGCATTGCGCAAGTTGCCCGCACAAAAACTGGTGGAGGGCACTTCCTCTGGCGAAGTGCTGGCCGGGCTTTCCGGCGGCGCTCCTGTCAGTGGCGTGGTCGGTTCGATACTCGATGGACGATTGCTGGTCGAGACCCCGGAACAAGCGCTGGCCGCCGGGCATCAGGCCAAGGTACCGCTCCTGCTCGGCGCCAATGATCGCGACCTGGGAATCGGCAAGGCCGCCAGCAAGGACGAGCTGTTCGCCGCCTTCGGTGCCGATGCCTCATTGGCAAGAAGCCTGTACGACCCAACCGGCGAGCAGACCCTGGAGGAATTGAAGACCGATGTCTTTGCCGACGAAACCCTGGTAGAGCCAGCCAGGCATTTGGCCGATGAAATGGCCAGGGCAGGCCAGCCTGTCTGGCTGTATCGCTTCGGCTATGTCGCAGAGAGTCTTCGCGGCAAGAGCAAGGGTGCGCTGCATGCACTGGAAATTCCCTACACCCTTAACCTGCCAGGTGCTTTAGTGGGCAAGGCGGTCACGGCCGACGACAAGGCAATGGGCAATCTCGCCAGCGCCTACTGGGTTGCCTTTGGAAAAAAAGGCGACCCCAATGGCGAGGGCAGGCTTGAATGGCCTCGGCATGATCCAAACGTCAATCTATTGATGCATTTCACCAACGAGGGTGCGATCGCCGGTACCGATCCGCTCAAGCAACGACTTGATCTGGTCGCCAGGCTACGCACACGCCCGTAAGCATTTTTCAATGCGGCACGCAGGCTGCCGGTTAAATCGACTGCCTGTGTGCCGACCGTTTCGTAAAAATGGGCTGCCTCAGCCCTGCTCGGGATCTACGTCGCGCAACTCACTGGGCGTCGAGCCGTACCAGCGACGAATCGCACGTGTAAAGCTGCTGACCTCGCTATAACCCAAATGATCGGCAACCTCGGCGACGGACAGGGGACTGTCCATGAGCAGGTCATGGGCCAGATAGCGACGATGAATATCGATCAGTTCGCTGAAACTGAAGCCATCGCGCAACAATGCCCTATGCAGGGTACGCGTGGTCATGTGCAGCCGCTGCGCCATGCTGTCCAGGGTGATCCCACCGCGAAGCCCCTGGAGTACTGCTCCGCTGGCCATTTCCAGCAAGCTTCCCCTGGCGGTCTGACCGGCATAGTCGTCCATGGAACTTTCCAGGGCCTGACGCACGCTAAGCGGACCGGCCGGGCGCTCGAATTGCAGCGCCTGGACATCCAGCACCATTTCGTCTCGCAGAGCGCCGAAATAGACAGGCCTGTTCGCAAGTTGCTCCCAGGGCGCGGGGTCGGCAGGACGCGGACGCCGCAGGTGTATTTCAATGATGGGATTGGGTGCGCACACCCAGCTTCGAAGATGATGAATTTGCCTGGCGCACCAGTAGTCGACTTCCTCCAACGCGGGGCGTAGTTGTGCAGGTTCCTGCAAACCGAAAACCAGCCTTTGCGGTAGCTGCTCGAAGCGCAATTGGATGTGACTGGCCACCAGCGGCCAGAACCGCTGCATCGTATGCAGCGCCTCCATCCGGGTCGGCGCCAGTTGCATGAGGTAGTTCAGGCCCAGCAATTGCCCCAGGTCCGCCGGCCTGGCAGCCGCCAGCCCTATGGCCGGATCATCGTCCAGCTGGCGCGCGCACTCCCAGAAATGCCGGGAAAGAAAGGCTGGCAGGCGCAGATAGGGTTGACGCAGGGCCGACAGCGGAAAATTCCAGCGCTGTTGCAGCGCCTCCATCGACGTCCCGCGCGATTCCAGCAGACGAATGCCCGCCAGGACCGTCGAAGGTGAAAGCGAGAGACGGTCGCAGTGATTGGGGTAATTATTTGTCAGCCAGGGATTCATCGTCGTTCGCCAATAGCTTGCATGCTCGATCAGGGTTGCGATGCTGCGTGACCTCAGGGAGTCACTCCCTCGGTGCCAGAACAAAAATAACAGGTGAATCAAAGAAATGAAGCATCTTCCGGGCAACTCCATCCGGGTTGGCGCGCTCTACGCCTTTGGGCAAACAGATCCTGAAATGCTCGCTCGATGCCGCCTGCGGTTTTTCCTGACGGTGGCGCAGCGCGCTTTTTGATTTGCCTATGGGAGAAGACACGATGGATTCGAAAAATGGGATGGACGTCAATCCGGGCCAGTACGCAAGACGGGACATGCTCAAGGCCTTGGCTGCCCTGGGTGCCGTGGGTGTCTCGCTCGGTTTGCCCGGGCCGCAATTGTTGGCAAGCGCCGTGGAACTGGATGAAGAATCGGCCTACCAGTTGGGTCTGCAAGCCTACGTCTATGGCTATCCACTGATCTACTTCGCACGCATGCGTTACGCACGCATGATGGAAGGCGATCCAATGATGAAAACCCGGCAGCTCTGGGGACAATGGTTGCACCGCAATGTGCCTGTGACCCCGGCCGTGCCGGGCGCGCCACAGACCGATACCCTCTACTCCACCCTGTGGCTGGATCTGCGCGCGCAGCCTTACATCATTTCGATCCCGCAAATGGATGATCGTTACTGGAGCATTCAGTTCTGTGATCTGTTCGGTTCGACCTTCGGCCTCCCGAGCAGACGCAGCCTGTTCAAGGGTGGACGGGTAGCGGTGGTCGGTCCTGACTGGAACGGAATGTTGCCTGCCGACATCGACCTGGTGCTCAGGTCCAGAACGCCGCAAACGTTCAATGTCATGCGGATCTACTTCGCCGATGACGACGACCGCCTCAAGGCGATCGACTACCAGACGCGCGTTGTCGTGGCGCCTCTCGCGGATTTCCTGGCGGGCAGGGACAATGTACCCGGCGTAGCTGCCGACCTGCCCAGACCACCACTCCCGGCGCAAGATCCCCTGGCCGACTTCAAGGTGCTGCAGGACATGTGGCAGCAATGCCCACCGCCGCGAGAGGATGCTGCCACCGTCGGCCGATTTGCCAGCCTGGGCCTGGCTCAAGGGCAGCTCGGCTTCGAACAACTTTCACCTGCCATTCTGAGGGGGCTGGTCCGGGCCGAACGCGACGGCCGGCAAACAGTGATCGACGCCACCCGTTCGCTGGCCGGGCAACACACGCGCAATGGCTGGACAGTGCCAAGAGCCAGCCTGGGTTACTTCCATGATACCGACTACCTCTACAGGGCCTCGGTGGCGCTGGCCGGTACCGTCGCGCTGCCGGTGTCCGAAAATCCATACCATGTCTTGCAAAAGGATGGTTCCGGAGCGCTGCTCAATGGCGACTCGCGCTACGAGCTGCATTTCCCGGTGGAGCAAATCCCCGTTGCAGATGCGTTCTGGTCGCTACATGCCTACAACAGCAAATACACGGTGATCGACAACCCGATCAATCGCTACGCCATCGGTGACCGCACAGCCGGGCTGCAATATGGCAGCGATGGCAGCCTGACCCTTTACCTGCAGGCTGAAGATCCCGGTGCAGACAAGCGCGCCAATTGGCTACCCGTCAAGAAAGGCGATCTGTTCTGGCTTATGGTGCGTGCCTATGAGCCTCGCGGCCTGATGAAAGAGATGCGCTGGGAGGGGCCGCAGCTCATCAAGATCAGTTGATGGCTTGATTGTCAGGGGGCATGCCGCCCATGGAATGGGCGGCGTTTTTCCAGAGCGATCGCTTCTGCCTGCACTTGCATCATGGCCGACATCCCCGCCCGGCAACATGAAGAAGTGCCATGGGTACGAATAAGCGTCAACCGATCGACTCAGTGCAGCGTTAGCACTCTGCGACTCTCGCCGATCCTGATTCGATCCAGTGCCCGATTCAACGCATCCAGGGCATCGATGAGGGCTTTGGCTTCCGCCTCCCGCCCGTCCCCCCAAAGGCGTTCCGCCATTTTGTTCAGGGCCTGGATAGAGCGCTCGATATCAGCAGCCGTTGGCGTCACAGTGTTTTCAGGGTGTCTTTTGGGCATGGTCAGATCCTGCAAGGCGTTGCCTTGTCTCTTCCTTACTTGCGAACGCATCGCTCACGACAACGATACCTGCCCTTATCGGTAACGACATTGCCATTGCCTGAAGCAGAAACAGATGCGCCCTTCTCGTCCGTGGGTAACGAAGCGAAATCTATCACTATGGAAACGACACGTGGCGGGAAAAGAAAGTGTGTCTTGTTCAGCTCGTTGTTGTGTGGCAGCGGCACACATTTGGAAGCCCTTGAGACAGCGTTGACTGCCCTGGGCAAAGGGCTGTGTTGGCTACCGCTGGATGTCTGGCAATAAAAACCCGGCGCAGTGGCCGGGCTTGCTGATCAGCCATTCTTCTTTCGAAACAGCGCGAAAAACGGTTGCGTGGGCGTGATGGCTCTCAATATCGCCAAGCCAATGAAGAGAGTGATGAGGCCGATTCCGACTGCGTAAATACGCTGTTCCCACTCAAGCTCTGCGTCAGTCCCCGCCAAAAGTGCGGTTACGCCGAGGCCGAACAGGCAGGCAAGCAGAAAGGCCGATATGAGCCATACCTTGATAAACAGAATCAGCCAACGCCACTTCATTCGTCTTTCCGGAAAGTGGGTATCGACTGATCGGCAATTCCTGCTCTGCATTTCCATGTCGTGGTCCAACTCCATTCAGCAAAAACCCGACACTAAGGCCGGGTTACATGATCGATTGCAAATCGACAGGTTTCGAAACCTTGCCGCCCCTCTGTGCAGCCTTCTATCTGCGACGATGCAGGCCTTATCGATTCACACTCTGCTTTTTCTTTTCGCCGCGCATGGAGCCCACAACGGTTGAGAGATTTTCAGCAACTTTTGAGCTTAACGCCGCACCCGTGAGCAGTACCGTCCCCACTACGGCGACCCCCACAAACGTCCATGCAACTATTTTTCCACTTCGGGATTATCGATCTCGATGGGCCCGCCCTTTATGAGTCCGTCATAACCGCCTTTGGCAACCTCACCGAGGACACTCTTGAAATCCATATCGTCACTCCCGCATCAGCAGATGATTCTAAGATGATATCAGGAAAACGAAAAACCCGACGCTTGGCCGGGTTTTGGTGATGTTCGCCAGAGGCGAAATTGTCATTTCGACAATAGACAAAATGAAACTGCGAACCTGGGCACCTACGATTAAAGCCAAAAGGTCAGTCGTCCCTGTCGTCACGGTCGCGATACTGACGGTGGTAACGATCATAGTCACGACGATCATATCGACGGTTATAGCCTTGATCATCGTCATCCCCGCGGTCGTATCCACGCCGATGATCGTGATCGTAACCCCGGTCATACCTTCCCTCATCTTCCCAGTGAGGGTAACAACCACCCAGCAAGAGCACACTTGAAAAGGCCAGGATCATCATTACTGCGCGCTTCATTTGAACGTCCTAAATGGTCATGACTTCAGAGAGGGCTGTCACGGACCGGAATCTCAACCGGACAGTTCTCGCGAGGAATATGACAACTCTGTAACTCAATGATTCATTTGTGAAATTCAGCAATCTGCGAAACGAAAGCCCACCCTTGCGCGCCCATGCGCAAGCAGCATCCCGGCACCTGCTACCGGTGCAACAAGCGTGTCGAAGTTGGACAGGGACTGGTTGTGAAAATGGGCAGTATCGAAAACACCGAGGCGGCGGTTCTGCCTGGCGTTTCACAGACCGAGCAGTACATCCGGATGCGCAAGGGCAAAAAGGCGACCCCAACGAAGTGACAGACAGCGCCGAATTGCGGAAAGGAATTTTTTATTGCGGAAAAAAAATAAGGGCTTGCATGAGAAACCTCATGCAAGCCCTTGATATTCATGGTGCCCGAAGCCGGAATCGAACCGGCACGCCCTTACGAGCGGGGGATTTTAAGTCCCATGCGTCTACCAGTTTCGCCATTCGGGCGGTAGCGCGGTGAATCAGAGGGTGGAAATATATACATCCCTCGCCGGTGAAGCAAGGTCATATGTGTGATTTTCGAGACTGAAGCCTGCGGAATTCAAAAATAAAAAACCTCTGTAAATCATGGAGCTACAGAGTTTTATTCCAATGAATATCAGGACGATCAATAGCTTGTGAGACACAATGCAATCGGGCAATTGCCCAGGCAATAAAAAACCCCGTAGATCATCGATCTACGGGGTTGTTTATAGTGGAGGCCGAGGTCGGAATCGAACCGGCGTCTACGGATTTGCAATCCGCTGCATAACCATTTTGCTACTCGGCCTCAGAACATTTGCTGTCAGTAGCACAACATCAAATGTATATAAAACGCTTTGGAAACAGATTTCTATTCAAGCTCTATCTCCTTGAAAACATTGAGCTTTTTAAGCCGTCAGTGCTTTCGATGGCGTGAATTATGTACTCATTTCTCGAGGCTGGCAACCCCTTGATTTCAAAAAAAAATCTGCCGCCTTGTTTCCCGGTTGCCCGGAGGTACATTGGCCCTTTCGCGCCTTCCGAACGGCCCCATACGATCTCACCCTTTGCATTACGAATGCTCAGTGACTGTCACTGGCAACAGTCATGAGCTTGATAAAAACATTGTCCGGCTGCCCGTGACCGGGTCGATCAAACCGTCGCCCTGGCCGATGTCCCCTGCAGGTATTGCCTGGCAATCGCCTTCATCTGTTGTGCCGACATCGCCTCGCCGTGGCCACCGTAAACACAATCGACGTCCAGATCGATCAATCGCTGCATGGTCTGGCGGTAAAGTGCCCGATCGGAACAAGGAAGATCATCCACCAGTCCCCCGATGTAAATGACATCACCACTGAACAGCAGCCCTGCACGCTCGTCGAGCAAACCGATGGAGCCATGCGAGTGGCCCGGCAAATGAAGCACCCGCAGCCGCCTGTCTCCCAGGTCGATGATGTCCCCCTCGCCCACGGTCCTGGTCAAAGGGGCTGGCGCAATACGATGATTTTCCGCCGACACGTTCAGGCCAGACGCTTGCGTGACTGCGCCTGGCAAGTTGCGAAAGACATCGGCCAGGGTGTCCTGATCACTCATCCGGGCGAATGCGGTCGCTTCGGCTGCGTGTCCAAACCGGGTTTCAAACTCGTGGAAGGCGCCCACATGATCCGCATGAATATGGGTTGCAACCGCAACGACCGGCTTGCCTGCTTCCAAACCCAGGTGCGGCCGCAGCGGGCACAACCCCATGCCGAAATCGATCACCAGATCGGCATCACGTCCCCTCAGGTGAAACAGATTCGCCGAAAAGTAGCGATGCACATAAGGCTCGCTCAAGCTTGTAATCCCGTTGCCCAAATCCTGCTTTTTGTACCATTGATCGTGCATTCGACACCTCAATGCAGCAACTGGCCAAGAAAGCGCTGGGTTCGCTCATGGCTCGGCCGGGTAAATATTTGCTCTGGCGTGCCGTACTCGACAATCTGCCCTGCATCCATGAAGACGACCTTATCGGCCACCTTGCGAGCGAACCCCATTTCGTGGGTCACGCAAACCATGGTCATACCCTCCTCTGCAAGTTGAACCATGGTGTCGAGTACTTCCTTGATCATTTCCGGGTCCAGGGCCGAGGTGGGCTCGTCGAACAGCATCACCCGCGGGTTCATGCACAGGGCTCGGGCGATGGCAACGCGCTGCTGCTGCCCACCCGAAAGCGTTGAGGGATAGCAGTGGGCCTTGTCGGGAATACGCACACGCTCCAGGTAATGCATCGCCAACTCTTCGGCTTGCCGACGTGGCATCTTGCGTACCCAACGAGGTGCCAGCGTGCAGTTCTCGAGGATGGTCAGATGCGGGAACAGGTTGAAATGCTGGAACACCATGCCGACCTCACTTCGAACCCGGTCAATGCGTTTGAGCTGCCCCGTCAACTCCACACCATCAACCACGATGCGTCCTTCCTGGTGTTCTTCCAGCCGGTTCATGCAGCGGATCAGGCTTGACTTGCCCGAACCGGAAGGCCCGCAGATCACCACACGCTCGCCCTGATGGATATCCAGATCGATGTTTCTGAGTACCTGAAAGGCGCCGTACCATTTACCCAGTCCGCGAATTTGCAGGGCCACGGTTTCACGTTCGACAGACTCGCATGGCTTATCAATAAACACGTTCACGATTGCTTCTCCTGTTTGTCTGTAGCGACCCTTAACGCAAACCACCGGAAAGAACGCGCTCGACGCGCATTTGCAGCCCCGTCAACACCGACACCAGCACCATGTAGTAGACCAACGCCGCGCTGTACCACTCCAGGAACTGGAAGCTGGTGGCTATCGCAAACTGGGTGGTGGTCATCAGTTCATTCAGGGAGATGATGGTCGCCAGGGAAGTGGCCTTGAGCAGTGAGATGAACTCGTTGACCAGAGCCGGCAACGCGACCCGCAACGCTTGAGGCAGCACGACCAGCAAGAACACCTGCCAGCGGTGCAAACCCAATGCTGCGGCGCCTTCACGCTGGCCGTTTCCGACCGCTGCGAAAGCGCTGCGGAAGATTTCGGTCAGGTAGGCAATCTGGATCAGGGTCAGGGCAATGAAAGCGGCCAGGAAGGGTGTAAACCAATCGCCCCGAAAACCCGGAAAGAGTTGGGGCAACCCGTTCCAGATGAACAGCAAGACCAGCAAGGCCGGAGCACCGCGAAACAGCCAGACATACCCGGCCATCGACCAGCGGATACCGCGCCGAGGGGAGGTCGACAACGAACCTGTGAACAGTGATACACCCATCGACAATGCCATCACGCCGACCGACAGCACGACGGTCAGCAGCGCGCCCCTGGCAAGCGGCCAACCGAACACGGCATCCAGAAACAATGAAGAATCAAACACCATGACACTCATCCTTACTGCTGGGCCAATTGGACGTCCGTCGACATCGCCGGCAGATTCCACTTCACCAGCAACGTCTTGAGTTCACCGCTCTGCTGCAACGCTGCCAAGGCCTCCTTGAGCTTTTGCAAATCGGCAGCGTCCTTGCGCAAATAAAGTCCGAAGAGCTCCGCGTCCGGGTAGGTGTAGGTAATCTGCAATTGTCCGGGTAACTGGCTGCTGCGATAGGCAGCGGTTGTGTCCTGGGTAATGGTCGCCGCCGCGCGTCCCACCAGTACTTGCTGAATGACTGCGGAGGCCGACGGGTAGGTCTGCATGCTGACTGGATTGCGCCCGCTCTCTACCAGCTGTTTGTTCAGCGCACTCACGGTGCCCTCGTAGGTCGTACCGGCTTCGATCGCGATGACTTTGCCGCTCAGATCCTGCGGCGTTCGCATTGGCTCGCCCCGAGTCGAAGTCACCATGACCTTGGCGGACTTGAAGTACCCCACCCCGTCGTAGCGTTTCAGGCGATCGGCAGTCAGGGTCATGCCGCTGGCAACCACATCACAGCGCTTTGAGTCGAGCGACGGCAGCAAACCCTTGAAGTCACCCACGACCAATTGAAGGTTCACCCCCCAGTGCCTGGCCAGCGCTTGCATGACATCCACTTCGAAGCCAACCATCCGGGCGTCGCCCGGCTTGGCGTAGAACTCCATCGGCGGGAACTCGCCGGCGGTGCAAACGTTGAGCGTATCGCCCTGGGCGAACGAAGGTTTCATGTCCGTCGAATTGTTGGCCGCGAAGGCCAGGCTGCCGACAAGGCCCAGGCTCAAACCCAGCCCCAGAAAAACAACTCCCGCTGCATGTTTCATCGCGATTCTCCGGTTTTTATTGGTGGTAGAGAGGAAGTAATCGTTGCTGATGCGGGAATGTTGCTGGTCTGAGCACACTCAAACAAGCTAAACTTTTTACCCATATATCGCTTAGAAAATCTAAACAAAAGGTACTGCCTTGGCCCTCCCTCCTCTTCATGGTTTCCGGGTGTTCGAAAGCGTCGCCAGGCTGGGCAGCATTGCTGCGGCCGCCGTGGAACTGCACGTGACCACCGGCGCTATCAGTCAACAGCTTCGGGGTCTTCAAATTGGCCTGGGGACCGAACTGTTTGAAAAGCGCGGACGACAACTGGCCCTGACTGACAGCGGGCGGTTGCTGCAAAAACGAGTCGCCAAGGCGATGGGAGAGATCGCCGACGGGGTACGTGAACTATCGATTGCACATCACGGCGAACGACAGAAAATCGAACTGACCCTGTCCATCCCTGGCGTGCATGGCGTGGCCTGGCTTGCCACCCGGTTATTCGCCTTCATGGAAGAAAACCAGCACATCAAACTGAACGTGATCAGCGCCGGCCACTTCAACAAGGTAGACTGGCGGCGCGCCGATCTGGCTGTGGTGTATGGCGTTCCACCCTGGCCCGGTTTCTGGTGGCGACTGCTGCACGGGATTCGCCTGACGCCGGTATGCAGCCCTCAGTTGCTGCGAGGCCCCAAGGCCATTCGCAACGTTGCCGACCTGGCTCACTACCGATTGCTCCATGAAGACGATGGCGCACAGTGGCGACGCTGGTTGTCCGAGGCACGCAGTGTGCAATCAGGTGACTCGGATATTTACTTCGATGACTTCGGCATGGTGCTACAAGCGGCCCGCGATGGTTATGGCGTAGCGCTCAGCGATGAGGTGGTGTCCGCCCGCGACCTGGACGAAGGCCGCCTGGTGCAACCCCTGGCATTGACCGTGCCTGCGTTGCAGAACTACTACTGCGTTTGCAGCGAAGGGAATCGTGATCGTGAGGAAGTGAACAACTTCATAGAGTGGCTGATCATGCAATCAAGGTAGCGATGGGGCGACGCAAGCCTTCCGAGGGACTGCCCTTTCGGCAGCCCCTCGGCAAAGAAACTAGGCAGCTCGCTCCAAGGCGTCCAGCAAACCGGCAAACTCGAGCGCAAGCTTATGACGAGGGGCCAGATGAACAATGGGAACAGAGGCTTCGTGAGATTCACGCATCTTGACGGAGTTGCTGAGGTAAACCGGCAAGACCGGCAAACCTTCGGCCAGCAGCTCGTTGACAAGAGATTGGTGCAGGCCGGTATTGCCGGCGAACTGGTTGACCACCACCCCTTCCACTTTCAGTGACTCATTGTGATCCTGACGCAGCTCCTCGACCTCCTCGATGACGCGATACAGGGCCTGCCTTGAAAAACTGTCGCAATCAAACGGAATCAACAATCGATCCGCAGCGACCAGTGCACTGAATGTGTAGAAATTCAGCGACGGCGGCGTATCGATGTAGATGCGCTCGTAATCCTCGGATAGCTCGACCAACAACTTGCGCAGTTTGTTGATCTTGAATTTGCTCTCGAGTTTTGACTGGATCTGCGCCAGGTCAGGGCTGGCCGTAACCAGGTGGAGATTGTCGTAAGCCGTCTCGGTGATGACCACCCGACTCTTCCTGCCTTCAAAACCACCGGAAAGTGTCTGCTTGAAAAAATCGGCGATGCCGGTCGGAATACGCTCGTCGGTCAAGCCGGTGAGATAGTGAGTCGAATTGGCCTGAGGATCGAGATCGACCAGCAGTGTCCGGTAACCTTCGGCTGCACTCGCTGCGGCAAGATTGCAGGCGATACTGGACTTTCCAACACCCCCTTTCTGATTGAATACGACACGACGCATGGCACACGCTCATCCATGAAAAAGGCCCGAGGCCAGATGAAAGAAATTGTAAGAAGCCATGTCAATTCTATGACGGCAACATTACAGTTTTGCGACAGAGATTAGCCCAAGCCCCGGACTAGAGCGATTTATAGCCTGCAAAGAGACTTTGCAACGGATTCATCGTGATAAAAATCGACCTGCGCCCTCACTTGAAAAAATGACTCGGCGTAGTCCCGAACTGCTTTTTGAACATGGTGCTGAACGCACTCGGACTGTCGTAACCCAGCATCCCCGCCACATCGATGATTTTCTCCCCCAGCGCAATACGCTCCAGCGCCGACAGCAGCCGTGCCTGTTGCCGCCACTGTCCGAACGTCATGCCGGTTTCCTTGTGGAACAGACGCTGGATGGTCCTGGCATCCAGGTTCAGCCGACCGCTCCAGTCCGACAGGGTTGAGCTATCCCCCAGATCCAGGCGCAAGGCAGCGCAAATTTCCTGGATACGTTGATCGGCCGGTTGCGGCAGGTGCAGCGGCAAGGTCGGCAACAGGGTCAGTTCGTCGACGATCAGACGCAGGATCCTGGCTTCCCGGGAGTCCTCCTCCACCGGTCCGGCGATGCTGACCGAGGTCTTGATCAATTCGCTCAACAGCGCCGAAATGCTGACGGCCCGGGTTTCATCCGGCAGTTCTGGAAAGTGATCCGGTCGCACGAAAACGCTGCGCATTTTCAGCGCCCCCACACAACGAATCGAATGCTCGTGACCACTGGGCATCCAGATGCCACGGCTGGGTGGAACCGTCCATTGGTGCAGCCCTGAATGCACCACCATCACGCCCTCGATGGCATAGATCAACTGGTGCTTGGCATGGCTGTGGGGTTCGATGAACCAGTTTTCCGGGTAATCGGTGGCGCTGGTGCAGACCGGCCAGTCCACCTCGTCCATTGCCAGCAGAAATTCTTCGAGTGATTGGTTCATGATGCCTTTTTTACGAAAGTCATCGCCCGAATTGCGCGAGACAGGCAATTTTTCGAAATCTAGCATAGCGGCTGATCGACGTAATACCCCTTTTCCCAGCCTGGATGATGTGCGATGTCCTCAATGACGCCCCCTATGGCAGCCGCCCCCGCGGCCAGTCAGACAAGCCCCCTGGTTCTGCGCGTGATCGGTGCCTGCGCCCTGGCGCACCTGATCAACGACCTGATCCAGGCGGTGCTGCCCTCGATCTACCCGATGCTCAAGGCCAGCTATGGCCTGAGCTTCACCCAGGTGGGCCTGATTACCCTGACCTTCCAGCTCACCGCTTCCTTGCTGCAGCCCTGGGTCGGTTATCACACCGATCGCCATCCCAAGCCCTGGCTGTTGCCGGCTGGCATGGTCTGCACCTTGATCGGCATCCTGATGCTGGCGTTTGTCGGCAACTTCCCGGCGATTCTCGCGGCCTCGGCCCTGGTGGGGATTGGCTCCTCGACCTTTCACCCGGAAACCTCGAGGGTCGCGCGCCTGGCTTCCGGCGGTCGCTACGGCCTGGCCCAGTCAACTTTTCAGGTCGGCGGCAATGCCGGGACGGCGTTCGGCCCCTTGCTTGCGGCGGCCATCATCATTCCCTACGGGCAGGGTCATGTGGCCTGGTTCGGCCTGTTTGCGGTGTTCGCCATTCTGATTCTCTTTGGCTTGAGCCGCTGGTACCGCTCACACTTGAACCTGTTCAAACTCAAACAAGGCGGCAAGGCGAGCCACGGTCTGTCCAGGCGACGCGTGACCTTTGCCCTGGTGGTGCTGGCGTTGCTGGTGTTCTCCAAGTACTTCTATATGTCCAGTTTCACCAGCTACTACACCTTCTATCTGATCGAGAAGTTCGACCTGTCGGTGGCCAGTTCGCAGTTGTACCTGTTCCTGTTCCTCGGTTCGGTTGCAGCGGGCACCTTCTTCGGCGGCCCCATCGGCGACAGAATCGGGCGCAAGAAAGTGATCTGGTTTTCCATTCTGGGCGCCGCCCCCTTCACCCTCGCCCTGCCCTATGTCGATCTGTTCTGGACCAGCGTGCTGAGTGTGATCATTGGCTTCATCCTCGCCTCGGCGTTCTCCGCCATCGTGGTCTTCGCCCAGGAACTGGTGCCGGGCAATGTCGGGATGATCGCTGGTGTGTTCTTCGGGCTGATGTTCGGCTTCGGCGGCATTGGCGCCGCACTGTTGGGGCATTTGGCGGATATTCACGGCATCGAGTACGTATACGCGTTGTGCTCCTATCTGCCGCTGCTGGGCATCATGACCCTCCTGCTGCCGTCGACCAAAGGCGTCTGACCGCTTCCGATCGCGCTGAAGATGAGACTGTTTGCACACGACTGAACACCGAACCGCCAAGGGAACTACTGCACACCGCCACCCCGTACTGTTAAGCCGAGATAGTCGGTAGCGACTCTCGTTCGCAAAGGGTGGCTTTTGCCCTCTCGAGGTTCATGCGATGACACTCGGCTTGCGCTTCTTCTCGGGTCTGATAGGTCATCTTCAGCCGTAGCTTTTCCACGTTGTCATAGAGGTTGAAGCCTATGGGGGCGGTCTCGCAGTAGTAACGGAATCCACTGCGCACGGAACTGGTTTCTACAGGAATTGCAGGGACAACGGAAAATCTCGAAATCATCTTCACACCCTCTCCACGTACCCTCAGGATTAGCGGCTATAGGCCACTACCGCAAGCAGCCATCGTGAGTTTCCGATGAGCAGCGTGAGTGACTCATGGACGGAACGCTGCATCGAAAAAATCGGGGCGGCCGAAATCATGGCGCAAGTGAATTCTGTAGCGTGATGAACACTTGAGATCCCTACCGATATGGTTAAATGCCGGTCTTGCACGCCGGACTCAATGGATCAATCAAGCCTCCCTGCACAAAAGGACTTATCACAGCATGTGGTCACCTGTTTCGGCGACGCTTCTGATGTGCACCCTCCCCTTGTTGGCGGCGAGCGCTGGTGCCAGCGCTGTACAGAAAACACATGAAACGCTGACGATCATGGTCGAGGACGCCGCCGCCCCCTGGTCCGCCAGCGACGGCACCGGGTACGCCAACGATGTTGTTGTCGCGGCTTTCAAAGAGATGGCCGTAGAGGTCAGGTTGAAAGTCGTGCCGTATTCGCGCTGCAAGTACCTGGTGCTCAGTGGCCAGGTCGCTGCCTGCTTCAACATGAGTTGGCAGCCCGAATTCGAGGGCAAGATCAAGCTGGCAGCGCAACCGATCTTCAGAGTCAGTAACGATATTTTCGAACCTGTCAAAGCCCCGTTACCCAAGCCTGCAGACGCTCAATGCAGTTTGCCGCCCGGTACGGTCGTCGGCATCACCAGAGACTACGAATACTCGGCAAAAGTGATGGCACTGAAGGCCTCCGGAGTGGTGTTCGAAAACTCCCTCTCTGACCTGACGAGTCTCCAGAAACTCGCCGCTCGGCGTTTTCAGGCGGCGGTGATCATGAGCAATGATCTGGAGGTCAGGAACCAGAAAGCCAAACAGTCGGGCACAGAAGATGAGGTGCGCTTTGCCTTCAATTGCGGAGTGATCGACTCGACGATTGGCTTCAGCGTGACGCACCCGGACGGGTTACGAGCGTTGGCGCTGTATGACGATGGCTATCGACGCATCAAGGCCAACGGTGTGCTCAAAAAAATTCACATGCACTGGTTTCCTTAGCGGCATGCGAACCAGAAGCAGCAGCGGATCCTGCGAATTGAACCTTCGGTATCAGCATTCTGTTGTATGGGCGGTCAACTCAATAGTTGCGTGTTGACGGCCATCTGATCGCGTCCACGAGCCACCAGCCATCGATGAAAGTCACGGCAGTGCGCTTTGTCGAAAGCATCTTTGGCACCCACCAAATAATACGACGATGGCATTTGCAGACCATGCGCGAACGGCATGATCAAACGCCCATCATCCACTGCTGCGGCAATCATTGAGTACTGCGCCAGGACAACGCCCTGTCCCAAAATCGCAGCCTGGATTGCCATTGACGATAATGAATACACCCGATACCCGTCACAAATTTGCGAACAGTCGACTTGTTGTGTTTCAAACCAATCGCGCCAAGAGGGTGGAGAAGCGAATTTAGGCAGCCAATCAATCGACAATAGCGGATAAGCCATTAAATCGGCGGGGGTCCGTAGCGGCAAATCAGCACGCAACAAGAGAGGGCTACAGACAGGAACAACGCAGTCACGGAACAGTTCAATTGCGTGTTCGGTCGACTCGTAATCTCCGTATGTCACTCGAAAATCGATTTCATAGCCATCAGGAGAAGGCTCGGCATGGCTGCCATCAAGAAAGAGATTGAGTTCAGGATGTTCAGCCTGCCATGTGTAAATGAGTGGCGCCAACCAGTCTGAAAGCAGCGATGGCAAAGCACTGATTCGCAAGTTGGTGGCGCTCTTGGCTCGCTCCACTTCCACCTGGGCAATGCGCAGCGTTTCAAACGCTGCCACGCAGCTATCGTGATAACGCTGACCCGCATCCGTCAGGCGGATTCGCTTACCGACCCTGAAGGTCAGACTCAAGCCCAGGCTATCTTCCAGCAGCCTCATTTGCTGGCTGACAGCACCTGCCGAAATGCCCAGGCGCCTTGCTGCTTCGACAATCCCACCATAGCGTCCAACGGCTTCAAATACCTGAATGGCTCGCAGAGAAGGCAAGTTGGTCATGGCACCTCCAGAAATGCAATCGCCGATTAATACTTTAGCTCAGCTACACAATGCAACAGTTTTTGACATCTTTTCGAATATTCAGAGTCTCGTATGCTGGTCCTGCCACTGCTCCCCTTGCAGGCAGTGATGAGCACCTTGATTAGCCATGCACCACGACCTTGCACCCGCCATGCGCAAACTCCAATAACAGGTAAAGGCAAAGAAAAATGAAAAAAATCATTCTCGCCGCGTTATTTGCACTCGCTTCGACCGGCGCGCTCGCTAACGAATTGAGCACCATTCGATTCGGGGTAGACCCGACATTCGCGCCTTTTGAATCCAAGCAACCTGATGGTCAACTAGTGGGCTTCGATATTGATCTGGGCAATGCCATTTGCGACCAGCTCAAGGTGAAGTGCGTTTGGGTGGAAGTTGCTTTCGACAGCATCATCCCGGCACTCAAGGCAAAGAAATTCGATGGCATTCTTTCGGCCATGACCGTCAACGAAAAACGCAAAGAAAACATCGCGTTCTCCGATCGGCTTTACAACTCGCCCAATCGCCTGATTGCCAAGACCGATAGCGGCTTGCTACCGACTGTGGAATCGCTCAAAGGCAAGCGGGTCGGTGTCGCACAAGGCAGTACCCAAGAGGCCTATGTCAGATCGGCATGGGCGCCGCATGGGATTACCATGGTGTCCTACACCAATCAGGACCTGCTCTACCCTGACCTTGTCAGTGGCCGCATCGATGCCACCCTTACAGATGCAGTTGTCGCAGACATGGGTTTTTTGCAGACGCCTCAGAATAATGGTTTCGCTTTTGCCGGCGAGACTGTCCAGGATGAAAAACTTCTGGGTCAAGGGATTGCCATTGGCCTGCGCAAGAATGATCAGGAACTGATCAAGGCCATCAATGGCGCCCTGGCAGAAATACACAAAAATGGTACTTACGACGCGATTCAGAAGAAGTACTTCACCTTCGATATTTATAACTGAATCCTCCCCCGGCTGGCTCTTGACCTCCCATATAACGGCGATCAAGAGCCCAAGCCACATTCAATGTTCCCCTTGAATTTCAAGCCTCTAAATAGATGGTCTGCGGACCGCTATTGCCGAAGGAGAGACAGAACATGTTTTTACAGGGCTATGGTCCGCTCATTCTCGAAGGTACATTCGAGACCATCAAGTTGGCGTTGCTCTCGATGTTGCTGGCCGTTTCTTTGGGATTGTTTGGCGCATCAGCCAAACTTTCGAATAAACGTCTATTGCGAATACTGGCAACAGCTTACACAACGCTTATCCGAAGTGTTCCTGACCTGGTCATTATGTTGCTGCTGTTTTACAGCTTACAAATCCTGTTGAATGTTCTTACTGAATGGATGCACTTCAAGCAAATTGACCTCAACCCGTTTGTCGCTGGAGTTTTTACTCTGGGCTTCATCTACGGCGCCTACTTCACCGAGACGTTCCGTGGCGCCTTCCAGTCTGTACCTGCGGGTCAGCTCGAGGCTGCCATCGCCTATGGAATGAATCGTCGGCAAATATTTGTGCGGGTTCTGTTTCCACAAATGATGCGATTTGCACTTCCAGGCATTGGAAACAACTGGCAGGTACTGATCAAAGCAACCGCTCTGGTTTCGATTATCGGCCTTATCAACATCGTCAAGGTCACTCAGGATGCGGGCAAACATTCGATGCAACTGTTCTTCTTCGGTTTGGTGGGCGCATTGGTTTATCTGGCAATTACCACCCTGTCCAATGGCCTCTTGATGTGGCTTGAGCGACGTTACTCTGCTGGCGTCAGGGGAGCGCAGTTATGATCGGCATATTGCAAGAGTACTGGCAATCCTACCTCTGGTTTGATGGCTATCAAGTGTCCGGCGTTGCAATGACATTGTGGTTATTGGTCGTTTCCATTGCCATCGGCGGTGTCCTGGCCGTGCCCTTGGCGGTGGCCCGAGTATCAAGGAATCCCTTCATCCGTGGCCCCGTCTGGTTCTATACCTATGTGTTTCGAGGTACGCCGCTCTATATCCAATTGCTGCTTCTGTATACGGGTGTCTACAGCCTGGAAATGGTCCGTACCCAACCAGAGCTTGATGCCTTTTTCCGCGAAGGCCTCAATTGCACCTTATTGGCGTTTGCCCTCAACACATGTGCTTACACCACGGAGGTTTTTGCCGGCGCGATCCGCGCGACGCCTTACGGTGAAATCGAAGCCGGACGCGCCTATGGCATGTCCAGCTTTACCTTGTACAGACGAATCATCCTGCCGTCTTCGCTACGTCGTGCACTGCCGTATTACAGCAATGAGGTCATCCTCATGCTGCACTCCACCACCCTGGCCTTCACCGCGACCGTTCCTGATTTGCTCAAGGTTGCCCGTGATGTGAACTCGGCCACTTACTCCACGTTTGAGGCGTTCGGTATAGCGGCGGTGCTCTATGCCTTGATGGTGCTTACCCTGGTCTGGTTTTTCCGCCGCTGCGAAATGCGTTGGTTGGCCTTCTTGAAGCCTCAAGCTCATTGAGCTGCCGTCATTCGGAGAGCATCGAATATGTACAAATTAAGCATCGATAAGCTGTACAAAAAATACGGCCCCCACGAAGTCCTCAAGGGTGTCTCACTCAAAGCCAAGGCAGGTGATGTCATCAGCATCATTGGTTCAAGCGGATCAGGAAAGAGTACCTTCCTGCGTTGTATCAACTTTCTCGAACAGCCGTGCGCCGGGCGAATTGCAGTAAACAACGAGGAAATTCGCACAAAACAGGATATCAACGGCGCCATGAGTGTGGCCGATCCGCAGCAACTGCAAAAAATGCGCACCAAACTGTCGATGGTGTTCCAGCATTTCAACCTGTGGCAACACATGACGGTCCTGGAAAACATCATCGAAGCCCCGGTTCATGTGCTTGGCATCAAACGTAAAGAAGCTGTACAGCGAGCCCAACAGTACCTGCGCAAGGTAGGACTGGACTCAAGCATTGAAAGCAAATACCCCTCGCATCTCTCGGGAGGCCAACAACAGCGCGTGGCGATTGCCCGTGCATTGGCGATGGAACCGGAAGTGATGCTGTTCGACGAACCGACATCAGCGCTTGATCCAGAGTTGGTCGGCGAAGTGTTGAAAGTGATGCAAGCGCTGGCCGAAGAAGGTCGAACCATGGTTGTGGTCACCCATGAAATGGGTTTTGCCCGCAACATTTCCAACCACGTCATGTTCCTGCACCAAGGTCGTGTGGAAGAAGAAGGCCATCCCGGGGAAGTGCTGGTCAATCCGAAAAGCGAACGTTTGACGCAGTTTCTCTCCGGCCGCTTGAAGTAACGCTATCGACTTCCAGATCCCGGCATCCGGTGCTCGATGAGCATCGGTTGTCAGCGTTCGCCATGAGGTAACCATGAAAGCAAGTTTTCCCACGCACCCAAGTTACAACAGCCAACGTGAGCAATTTCTGGCCGCAGCCAAGGCGGCCGGTGCCAGCCTTACAACCTATCCCCACCCTTTGAGCGGGCCCTTTGGTGAGCCACTGAGTACCGACGTTGCCTGGCTGGGTGACCTGCAGGCGAAAAAAGTGTTGGTTGCCCTGAGCGGCACTCACGGTGTCGAAGGCTTTTATGGCTCGAACTGTCAGATCAAATGGCTGCAGGAGTTCAGTGAAAGGGCCCTGCCTCCCGATGTTGCGGTGCTGATGATCCATCTGATAAACCCTTGGGGAACCGCCTGGATGCGCCGCGTCAATGAAGACAACATTGACCTCAATCGCAACTACGTGGACTTCAGCCAGGCATTACCGGTTAACCAGGATTACGAAGCATTTCACGACATCTATGCCTGCGCTCAGCTGTCGGGACCGAAGCGCGAGAATGCCGATGCCCTGCTCGACAATCGCATTCGCACAGAAGGCTGGTCATCGGTGATGTCGATTGTCGAAGCCGGTCAGTACAACCATCCTGACGGCCTCTACTTTGGTGGACAACATCCGAGCTGGTCGAACAGGACCCTGCATACGATTTTACAAGAGCACCTGAGCCACACTCGGGTGGCCATGTGCTTTGACCTTCACACCGGTGCAGGAGACTACGGTCATCCCATGCTGATGACCATCGCCCAATCCGCATATCCCGCACTTCGCGATGCGCAAACGATCTATGGCCCCTGGCTGTACACCCTGATCACCGGACCTGGTAACCAAAGCGACACGGGAGTCGCGGCTACAGCGACTGGGTACACATCACAAGCCATCATCAAAGCACTACCGCAAGTGCACTTGATGCCATTTGTAATTGAGTGCGGCACTTATCCAGGCGAACAGATCCATACTGTTTTGCGCGATGATCAATGGCTGCACTTGCACGGGGATTTTACTGACCCAATTGCCGAGCAAATCAAACTGACCCTGCTTGAACAGTTCTATCCAGCTGATCCTGATTGGCAAGCCATAACCTGGCAGCGCACTCGACAAATCTGGGAGCGTGCGTTGGCGGCCTTGCCACTTATTCAACGTCCTGTTTATCAGTAACCACTCGACCTGTCTCAACAGCTCAATCCATCGATACCTCCAACCTTCAAGGCTGCCTGGCGCGGCCTTGAATGCGTTGCCAAACGCTCGTTCAAAGCCAAGGCGCTATCGCTCATGTAGCCCCAATAATCCATTAGGAAAACTAAACCATCAAACAGTTTTAAACATCTATTCTTACTCAAACGGATCCTCGTAACCTGTCCTCACCGTTAGCCATTGTTCGCCAGCACAAGGCGAACAACAAAATTACGAGGAGACATCCAATGTTTTTAAGAAATGCGTGGTATGTGGCTGCCAGTGAAACTGAATTGGGTGAAGACCTGCACTCTGTAACGCTTCTCAGTGAATCCGTAGTGCTTTATCGCAAAAGTGACGGCACGCCTGTCGCCCTCGAAGATGCCTGCCCTCACCGCAAGCTGCCACTCTCGATGGGGCGCAAGCAAGGTGATCATATCGAATGCGGTTATCACGGCCTGACCTTCGACTGCTCTGGCAGCTGTGTCCGCGCGCCAGGCAGCAGTCGTATTCCACAAGGCGCCAAAGTTCGCAGCTACCCCCTCGCAGTGCGATACGGTTTGATCTGGATCTGGATGGGTGATGTCGAACGTGCAGACGAAGCGAAGATTTGTCAGGTGCCGGAATGGGGAGACCCCGCTTGGGGACTCAATCGCGGCGATAGCATGGTCATACCTTGCAACTATCTGTACATGACCGACAACTTGCTCGACCCTGCACATGTCGCTTGGGTGCATCAATCTTCTTTCGGTAACGCTGCCTGTGCGGAGGAACCGCTGCAAACCACCGTAACCGATGTCGGTGTCATTGTTTCGCGCTGGATGCGTGATGTTGAAGTTGCACCTTTCTATGCCAAGTTCGTCAAGTTCAGTGGCAATTGTGATCGCAAGCAACACTATGAGGTGCACTACCCCTCCCAGGCGATTATCAAGGCTTTGTTCACGCCTGCTGGAACCGGCTCCGACGACGGTCAGTTGCACGAGCATGTGTTCTTGATGAACTCCTACAACTTCATGACCCCCATCGACGAATCGAATACTCGCTATTACTGGTTCCAGGTCCGTAACTTCGATACTGAAAACGAAGAGGTATCACGTCAGTTCGACGAAGACGTACGTCATGCGTTTGCCGAAGATCGGGTTGTTCTGAGTGCCGTGCACAAGGGCATGGCCAATAAGCGCACGCCGAACATCGATCTGGCTTCTGACTCTGGCCCCCTGCGCTTCCGTCGCAACCTCGACAAATTGATAGCCCTGGAGCAGCCCGACAACCTGGTTCCACTGACTCAACTCGACGCTGGAAAAGTCAAACTGGAGGCATGAGATGGGTACTCAACAGCAACCTCAACCTGCCTCCGTGGGTTTTAAAACCTTCCGGGTGATCGAGAAGCACCACGAAAGCGCGGTCATTACCTCCTTTGTCCTGACCGCAGTCGATGGCGCATCCAACCCGGGCTTTCGTCCAGGTCAGTACCTCATCGTTCGCCTCGCCCTGGAGGGGGGTGTCAAGGTGCTGCGCAATTACAGTCTTTCCGGGGATGCCAGCGATCCTTCGCAAGTACGCATTTCGGTCAAACGCGAACCTGCACCTTTCGACCGGCCGGAGCTGCCGCCTGGCCAAGGTTCCAGTCACCTGCACGATCACGTGCAGGTCGGCGATGCCCTCGAGATCGCCGGGCCCACGGGTACTTTCGTGCTGGATGAAGAGAGCCCAAGGCCGGTGGTGTTGTTCAGTGGTGGTGTGGGACTCACGCCGATGTTGAGCATGCTGCATCAACTGAGTCGTCATTCGTCGCGGCCGGTGTATTTCATCCATGCCTGCGAAAATGGGGCGGTGCATGCGTTTCGTGACGAAGTGCTGGCATTGGCCAGCCGTCGCCCCGGGATCAGCGTGCACTTCTGCTACCGCAACCCGGAGGCCGACGACCATGCCCAAGCAAACTTTCACAGCCAGGGCCTGGTCAGCCGGGACACCCTGCAAAGGCTGCTGCCGCTGGACGACTACGACGTCTATCTCTGCGGCCCGCGGCTCTTTATGCAGGCGAACTGGCGGCTGCTGCGTAGCCTGGGGATTGCTGGCGAGCGCATCCATTACGAGTTCTTCGGCCCGGCGACCATCCTCGAGAAGGACGATGTCTTGCCGGCGGCGCCTGCTGCCCCCGTACCTGCAGCCCCCCAAACACCCACCGCACCGGTTGAAGGTGCCTTGACCGTGGAGTTTCTCCCCTCCGGTACGCGCCTGGCCTGGGATCAGAATTGCCAATCCCTGCTGGAGCTGGCCGAACAGGCGGGCCTGACACCGCCCTTCAATTGCCGGGCCGGCCTGTGCAACACCTGTCAGGTCAGCCTGCGTGAAGGTTCTGTCGAGTATTTCGAAGCACCACTGGATGTCCCTGAAAGCGGCCGCATCCTGCTCTGTTGCACCCGCCCGACCACCGCCGTGACGGTGGACTTGCGCCAGTGATCCTGCCGCCCCCCCTTCTGCCGACTGCTTACGCTGCACTGAGGAATCAAGAGAATGATCAAGTCACGCGCCGCTGTTGCCTTCGCGGCCAACCAACCCTTGCAAATCGTCGAAGTCGACGTGGCCCCACCCCAGGCCGGCGAAGTGCTGGTGCGCATCGTCGCCACCGGTGTTTGCCATACCGATGCCTTTACCCTGTCCGGGGCTGACCCGGAAGGCCTCTTCCCGACCATCCTCGGTCACGAAGGGGGCGGCATCGTCGAGGCCATTGGCGAGGGCGTAACGTCCGTCGCTGTGGGTGATCACGTGATCCCGCTCTACACCCCGGAGTGTGGCGAATGCAAATTCTGCCGGTCCGGCAAGACCAACCTGTGCCAGAAAATCCGCGCCACTCAAGGCAAGGGCCTGATGCCTGATGGCACCAGCCGGTTTTCCTACCAGGGCCAGCCGATTTATCACTACATGGGCTGTTCGACGTTTTCCGAGTACACCGTATTGCCAGCCATCTCGTTGGCGAAAATTCCCAAGGACGCACCGCTGCAGAAGGTGTGCTTGCTCGGTTGCGGCGTGACCACCGGCATCGGTGCCGTGCTCAATACCGCCAAGGTCGAGGCCGGCGCCACGGTAGCGATTTTCGGCCTGGGCGGCATCGGCCTGGCCGCCATCATCGGCGCCGTCATGGCCAAGGCCGGCCGGATCATCGCGGTGGATATCAATCCGGCCAAGTTCGAGATCGCCAAACAACTGGGTGCCACCGACTTCGTCAATCCCAAGGACTATGACAAGCCGGTTCAGGAGGTCATCGTCGAGTTGACCGAGGGTGGCGTCGATTACTCCTTCGAGTGCGTCGGCAATGTCCAGTTGATGCGGGCCGCGCTGGAAAGCTGTCACAAGGGTTGGGGCGAGTCAGTGATCATCGGAGTCGCCGGTGCCGGGCAGGAAATCAGCACGCGCCCGTTCCAGCTGGTGACCGGTCGTGTCTGGCGAGGCTCCGCCTTTGGTGGCGTGAAAGGCCGTACGGAACTGCCCAGCTACGTGGAAAAGGCGCAGAACGGCGAAATCCCGCTCGACACTTTCATCACCCACACCCTGGCACTCGATGAGATCAATCAGGCCTTTGACCTGATGCACGAAGGCAAAAGCATTCGCACCGTAATTCATTTTGATCGCTGAGCCTGGCCCGGCGACCACCGTCAGGCCTTGCCTGACATCACTGCAACACCCCCACCGATAACACCCGGAGAAGCAATAGATGAGCATCTTTACCCACGTTACTGTCGGCACCAACGATCTGAACAAAGCCCGTGCCTTCTATGACAGCGCATTGGGTCAGCTGGGCCATAAGCGCATCGCCGATCTGGCCGACAACGGCTCGATCTGGGGCGAGAACGCTCCCTCGTTTTTCGTCCTGAAACCCGCCAACGGCGCCCCTGCCAGCGTCGGCAATGGCGTGACCGTCAGCTTCGAGGCACCGAATCGCGCGGCGATCGATGCGTTCCACGCAGCGGCCCTGGCCGCGGGTGGTACTGATGAAGGAGCGCCGGGTACACGCGACTGGGCAGCGAATGCCTATGCCGCGTACGTGCGTGATCTGGATGGAAATAAACTGGCGGTCTATTGCTTTAAACCAGCCTGACTTCTGATCGTTCGCCAAGGGAAGTCTCCAGATCGGCTCCAAAGCCATCTGAGAGACTTTTCTTCGTTGAATGGTGTGCTTGAAATTCGTGACGTTGGGTAGATCTCGACAGAATTGTCGAGACGAAAAAAAAGAGGCCTAAGCCTCTTTTTTTCAGAATCTGCCTAACTCGATGGAGCTAGGCAGATCAATGTTTGGAGCGGGAAACGAGACTATGATTCACGCTCTACCTCATTGAAAACATTGAGCTTTTTTAACGGTCATTGCTTTCTATGGCCTGAATTATGTACTCATTTCTTGATGCTAACAATGCCTTGATTGAATCGCCCCGGGTTTCGTAGACACCTCCATGCCTTAAAATGAGGCCAATCAGGAGGTGCCATGAGCAACCCGCGTTACCCCGAAGAATTCAAAATCCAAGCGGTCAATCAAGTGACCGAAAAGAAGCTGCCTGTCGCTGATGTGGCGGCCCGTCTTGGCGTGTCGACGCATAGCCTCTATGTGTGGATCAAGCGCTACAGCAAACCTCAAGAAGAACGGCAGCAAGACGATGATCAGCAGGCTGAACTGCGCCGCCTGCGAGCGGAACTCAAGCGGGTCACTGAAGAGCGAGATATCTTAAAAAAGGCCGCCGCGTACTTTGCCAAGGAGTGCGGCTGAAGTACGCCTTTATCAAGCAGCGAGCGGGCGACTATTCCATCCGACGGCTATGCCTGACGCTGAAAGTCCATCCCAGTGGTTACTACGCCTGGTTGTCCGAGCCGCAATCTGCACGCGCTAAAGACGACCAGCGATTATTGGGTTTGATCAAGCATTCGTGGCTGGAGAGTGGCGGTGTGTATGGCTATCGCAAAATCCATGACGATCTGCGAGAGGTCGGTGAGGAATGTGGCCGACATCGCGTGGCGAGATTGATGCGCCTTGAAGGCCTGCGCTCTCAGACAGGGTATCGACGACGCCCTGGAAAGTACGGAGGTAAGCCAGCAGTCGCCTCGCCCAATTTACTGAAACGCCAGTTCGATGTCGTAGAGCCCAACAAAGTTTGGGTCACCGACATCACCTACATTCGCACGTATGAAGGCTGGCTGTATTTGGCCGTGGTGCTGGATCTGTTTTCTCGCCAGGTCGTTGGTTGGTCAATGAAGTCCCAGATGACCAGTGATTTGGCGATTGATGCGTTATTGATGGCGGTTTGGAGGCGTAAACCGAAACAGGAGGTGATGGTTCACTCCGACCACGGCAGTCAGTACAGCAGCACAGATTGGCGCAGTTTTTTGAAGGCGAATAACTTGGTTGCCAGCATGAGTCGCCGAGGCAACTGTCATGACAACGCCGTAGCCGAGAGCTTTTTCCAGCTTTTAAAGCGGGAACGGATCAAGCGGAAAATCTATGCCACGCGGCAGGAAGCACGTAGCGATGTGTTCGATTACATCGAGATGTTCTACAACGCCAAACGCCGCCATGGTTTCAACAATCAGCTGTCACCGGTACAGTTTGAAAAGCGTTACGCAATGAGCTTGCAAGGTGTCTAGAGAATCCGGGGCGATTCAACCGGACAGGAAGCCATTAGCTCAGATCGCCCTCAACGATAACCAATTCACGAGTGGAAGCCCGAAGAGCGAATCTCTTGGCCTCGATATAGGCTGGGTCTTCATAACAGGCAACTGCCTGCGCGTAGCTCGGAAACTCGACAACGATCACACGGCTGCCGCCCTTCAATTCGCGTAGAGCCTCCGTACCTAACGTTTTGAGAACAGCTCCGTATTGCTCTGCAATAGGTTTCCAAAGACGGCCATATTCCTGTTGCGCCTCCGGATCGATCACCTCGGTACCCACGATGATCCAGTAACCTTTCATAAACGCTCTCCATTCAATTGCAATTTTTGCGGAGCGAGGAATCGAAGTAGTGCTTGCAGCAATACCGTGGTCAAACGGATGCATTGGTTCAACCACGGCCCCACAGACGCCGAATCGGTCAGTGCGCTACTGCTGCTAGAACCTGCTCTCGACTCTCTGGTAGTTCTTGGGCATTCACCATGGCTTCTGCGAGGCGTCGGAACGTGACAATGCCAATCGGCTTGCCGGACGTCGTAACTACGGTGACATCCCCATCCGGCGCCAATGCCAAAGACCGTACAGCCTCTTCGACAGTAGTACCGGCGAAGATTGTGGGCCCATTTAACGGTGCACCAGCCCGCAGCGGTTGCATTACGGCTTCGACGTTAAGCACACGTCCTCTGTTAACCTCTTTCACGAAGTTAGCGATGTAGGCATCAGCAGGACGCAATACGATATCCTGGCTTGTCCCCTGCTGGATGACCTGTCCATCTCGCAAAATGGCAATTTGATCCCCAAGCCGCAGAGCCTCATCAAGATCGTGCGTGATGAAGACGATGGTTTTCTTGATCTCTTTTTGCAGATCCAAAAGCACGGTCTGCATGTCAGTGCGAATCAGAGGGTCAAGCGCAGAGTAGGCTTCGTCCATCAAAAGCACAGGCGCATCATTAGCCAGCGCGCGAGCCAGGCCAACCCGCTGCTGCATACCGCCCGAAAGTTGATTCGGATACTTCTTTTCGAAGCCTTTGAGTCCCACTCGCTCGATCCAGCGCATAGCAATGTCAGTGCTTTTAGCGCGGGACATGTTCTGAATATCAAGCCCGTACACGGTGTTCTCAATGACGTTGCGATGGGGAAGAAGCGCGAACTTCTGAAAAACCATTGCGGTCTGTTGTCGGCGGAACTCACGCAGCTCAGCCTGGCTCATCTTCACCACATCGACGCCATTCACCAAAACCTCACCTGCGGTAGGGTCGATCAAACGGTTGATGTGTCGAATCAGGGTGGACTTACCCGATCCAGACAAGCCCATGATGACCTGGATGCAGCCCGCCGGCATTTCCAGATTGATGTCTTTCAGGCCAAGCACGTGACCATAACGCTCCATCAGCTCCATCTTCGACATGCCGTTCTTCACTGCATCGACATGAGTAGCCGCTTGCGGGCCGAAGATCTTGTAGAGACTACGGATCTTGATGCCGTCAAATTGTTGGTCAGCCATGTACCACCTCCAGGTGCTTCTGAAGTCTTTGCCCGTATGCCTGGCTGACCCGATCAAAGATGACGGCGATACCGACAATCGCAAGGCCGTTGAAAATGCCAAGTGTGAAGTATTGGTTGGCGATGGCCTTGAGTACCGGTTGGCCAAGGCCCTGCACCCCGATCATCGAGGCAATAACCACCATGGCCAACGCCATCATGATCGTCTGGTTGATACCGGCCATGATGGTTGGCAATGCCAATGGCAATTGAACATTTTTGAGCTTTTGCCAACTGGAAGAGCCGAAAGCGTCGGCGGCTTCGAGCACATCCTTGTCTACGAGACGGATGCCAAGGTTGGTCATGCGGATCATGGGTGGAATCGCGTAGATCACCACCGCGATGAGTCCAGGCACCCTGCCGATGCCCAGCAACATGACGACGGGGATCAGATATACGAAGCTCGGCAACGTCTGCATGACATCCAGAATTGGATTGATGAGCCTTTGAAGTCGATCAGAACGAGCCATCACAATGCCGATTGGTAAACCAATCGCGATGGACAGCAACGTGCAGACGAAAATCATCGATATGGTACGCATTGAGTCGTCCCACATACCAAAGTACCCGATGGCCATCAGCGCCACGAGTGCACCCAATACGATCTTGACGCTCCGACTTCCCGCCCATGCGATGGCAAGAATCATCACGACGATGATTGGCCAGGGCGTCTGCGTCATGAATTTCTCGGAAATGAGGAGAAACTTCTGCAGTGGTGAGAAGAACCCTTCGATGCCCTCACCGTAGCTACGGGTGAATGTTCGAAATCCCTCGTCTACAACTTGTTTGAGCCCGCGTAGGGCGTCTTCGTCCATTTGAGGAAAATCTTGAAACCAGCTCATGTGCTCACCTTTTCCTAAATGCCAGGTTCATTTTTGTTTTCTACCTGGGAGGACTCGGCGTCCAGAGACGCCGCGCCTCAAATCGAATTACAACGCTGACTTGATCTTCTCAGCCGCCTCAGGCTCGACCCACTTCGCCCAGACATCTGGATGCTTTTTCAAGAACTGCTTTGCACCATCTGCACCGGTCGCTTGGTTATCTGCCATCCAGGCCAGCATCTGACTGACGTCTGCGTTTGGCCAAGAGCGTACTGTCAGATATTTATAGGCCGATCCAGCGCGGTCGGAGAACGACTTGGTCACGATCGTATTGACTTCGTCAGCAGGCCATTCATTAGGTTTGGGATCCGGGCACTTCTCGACCTTGTTGCAACGGTTCCACTCAGCGTCATCGTAAGGAACCCCGGATGGAAGACGAACCATCTGGTATTTACCCAGCAGAGAGGTCGGATCCCAGTAGTAGCCGATCCACCCTTTCTTGCGCTCATAAGCGTGAATGAGCGAGCCGTCGTGCCCTGCCGCAGACCCGGTATCAACGAGATTGAAGCCCGCTTCTTTGCCCTTGTACGCTTTGTAGTACTGGCTAGCGATGATGGTGCCGCCCCACCCTTGCTGTCCGGCAGACCAGGCGCCTTTCGACGGATCTTCAGGATCAGGAAAGAGCTCAGGATGCTTAAAGGCATCGGCGATGGTTTTGATGTCAGGGTGTTGATCAACAATGAACTTGGGGATGTAAATGCCCTGCACCCCACCATCAGCGAAGGATTTGCTCGCAATGAGCAATTTACCTTCGGCGATGTTCTTCTGTGTGATTGGTGGTCGCAAGCTTGTCCAGGACTCAGGTGCCACGTCTGGTTTGCCTTTCTCGGCCATGGAAGTCAATGTCGGAACCGTGTCGCCAAGCACGATGCTCGCATCGCAACCGTAGCCGTTCTGCAGAATGAATTTATCGACCTCGGCAAGGAGCTCTGCTGATGCCCAGTTCATACTGGCAATTGTCACAGCGCCGCAGTCAGCCGCATGAGCAGCCGGAGTGATGGCTGCTAGGCCAAGCAGCAGCGGCATGCTAGCGACCAAGCGTTTCATTACGAGCCCTTTGATATCCATCTGGGCGGAGACATTTTTTGTTATTTTCATTTGCGGTCACCCTTCTCATGCTCTTCTAAGATGCTTATTTAGATGCACATCCGCCAGCGACAACACCCCTACCCAACAAGCATTGAATGCTCTATTTTCGGAGTTTCATGGCGGTCGACTCTTCGAGGCGTGAGTTGATTCTGTTCCGGCTGAAAATCCGCAGCTATAAGGAAAAGGACGATTACCGGCAGAATCTGACAGCTTCGGTTATTCCTCTTCGTTGTAGTTGATGCGCACCTGTACAAGCCGGCATTCAAAGCTGAAGTGGCTTGATGACTGATAGATTGAGTACAGACGCTTTCTGGCAGAACGAAGGGATTTTCAACGAGTGCAATCGATCCTGCTCTACGCCAATTGGCTGATCACGAACTGACTAATCACCAGGTCGAAGTGCGCACCGCCTGCATTTTTGTAAACGGTGATATCGCCTGGTGCGCGGCTGAATCCTTCGTCTTGGCAAAGGTCGTACAGGTCACCCTCGATCTGTGCTTCACTGATCGCACCGAGGGCTAGGGGGATATGGATATCGCCAGACACATACGATGTCGAACGGTCATCCACAAAGATCCTCGACTTGCTAATCAGATCGATATCCGCTTCCTGCATATCCTCGCGATAGCCGCCTACGAGGTCGACATGGGTACCAGGTTTAACATCCCTACCCTCGATCAAAGGTATCGTCGAACTGGTGGCCGCGCTGATGATGTCCGCCTCACTAACTGCAGCAGACAGATCTTCGACGATCTCGACTTTCACTCCTCTCCCGCGAAGCTCCTGGCAAGTCTCGTTCAGTTTCGAAGGCGTGCGATTCCACAACAGCACTTTGCTGATGGTTGGGCGGATATGCAGATAGGCATCGACCAAGGATTTGGACACTGGGCCTGCCCCTAAAACGAGCAAGACACTACTGTCCTTACGACTGAGTTTTCTCGCTGCAACGATGGAGTCTGCAGCAGTCTTCCAGCGGGTTATCGCAGGGCCATCCAACACCGCCTTAATAGCCTTGGTTGATTCATCAATTACAACAAACGCGGCATCCTCAACCGGGCGCGGTGGTTGCGCATGGCTGTTGGCCGCGCACATAGAGGCAATCTTCAGTCCTGCACCGAAGCCAGGAAGAATGACACCTCTGCTTAACAAGCCATAATTGGCATCACCCAGAAAAAAACTGTCCCCAGTCGGTCGAGGCCCAAGATGGGCAGCGTACAGTGCTTCCAACACCGCGTCCCAGCCCATCACAGAATTTATTTCGCTCGACGTGATAATCCGCATTTCGTGCCCTAATGCTCTCAAAAAAAAGTGCCGCACACAGGGTATGTGAGCAGCACTAAGCAGGAACCGTTGATACTTGAAAGCTCGATCCCAACAGGCCAGATTAATCAGCAGTGCTGGACAAACGAGCATCTGCGCGTGAAAACACAAACTCGTTGATGTTCTCAACGCTACGACTGATCAAGTACTGCATCGCGTCTTTGCTGCTCCAAGCAACATGAGGAGTGAGGATGAAGTTGTGCATTCCGATCAATTGCATAATGGGATTGTCCGGCTGCACTGGCTCATCCACCAGAACATCTAACGCAGCTCCGCCTATGCGCCCAGCCAGCATCACTTCTATCAGGGCCCCCTCGTTGACAATGCCACCGCGCCCTGTGTTGATGAGGATCGCATCCCTCTTCATCTGGGCCAATTCCGCAGCACCAACTAGATCTCGAGTTTCTTCGGTCAACGGACAGGTGATCATCAGCACATCACTGACCTGCAGCAGCTTTTCCATAGACGTGAATTCCGGCCCGACGTAGCGACCATCACGATCGTAGAAGAACACCTTCATGCCAATTGCGCGTCCGAGTTCCGCTACGCGCTTACCGATGGAACCATGCCCAACGATACCTAGCACTCGGCCACAAAGATCCCTGATCGGGAAGTCGAAATAGATGTTGCGAGGTTCGGTTTCACCGCGCTGAACCTGTTGCATCAAGCGGTTGTAGCTGGAGACCTTGCGAAAAAGCTCGAACATCATCGCCAGCGAATGCTCCGCCACAGTATTAGTGGCATAGCCTGGGACGTTGGTGACTTTGATTCCTCGCGCCTTGCAATACTCCATATCAACGATGTCAGTACCGGTCAGTGCAAGGGAGATCATCTGCAGATCAGGCAGTTGAGCGAGATGCTCTTCGCGAAATGCGACGCTGCAGGTCAGCGCTACGGTAGCACCGCGCAGGCGTTCAACCACCTGATCGGGTTGGGTATAGCGATAGCTCACCCAGCTGTGATCAAAGGGCATTTCTGGCAAGACGATATCTGGCCCGATGCCTTCGTCATCGAGGAATACGATGCGATGCTTCATGAAAGACAATCCTATTTTTTCTGAGCGGGAACGTAGCCAGCAGGCGCCAGCGATGCGAGTTTGGAGGTCAGGGCGCTGGCATCCAGATTTCGATCCTCCAGCGACTCCTTTCGTACAAGCGCGTCACGTACAAGGTGTGCACCGATGAAGCGGAAGGGTTCGATTGGGAACAGCTTCATCTTCTGATTCACCAGGCCGCAGTTCGACCACTCATCGTTGGCGTTTTCCACCAGAGATTTGATGATCCGGCTGGCGAACACCGTCGTACCAACGCCGTTACCAGAGAAACCGATGCCAAAGACAATGTTTGGATGCCCGCCGAGCTGACCGAAGTTCGGCAAGCCTTTCATTGCGCGGTCGATAGGCCCTGTCCAACTGCTGACGATCGGAACATCACTGAGTTGCGGGTAGAAGCTGCGCATTTCTTCAGTGACTTTATCCACCGCCGGTGTTGGGCGCTCATAGAGGTCACCGATCTTGCCAGCGAATGCAAATTTACCCAGCGGCTTGCCGAATACGATTCGGCCATCGGGTGTATTGCGGTAGTAGTTCAGCACCGTGCGTGAGTCTGTGATGCACTCGCCGCCACTGAAGCCGATTTGATCAAGACGCTCTTTGACCGGCGCGGTCGCAACCATGTCACTCGACATGACGGCGATCATTCGACGCAGCTCAGGGAACTGGGCTCCCCAAGCATTCATTGCCACGACAACTTTATTCGCCTGAACACTTCCGTGTTCGGTATGAACGATAGGTTTCTCCGACCGTTCCAGAGTGGTCAGGGGCGACTTCTCGTAAATCACAACGCCGAGCTTCAATGCAACACGGCGCAAGCCACGAGCCAACATCGCAGGCTGCACGGTTGCGGCGTTAGGGTCGAAGATCCCGCCCATCATGCGCGCAGAGCCCGTGCGGCGACGAACCTCTTCACGAGTGAGTGGGCTGAATGGGTTCACGCCGTGTTTTGCGAGACTTTCAGTCAACACCTTCCAGGAGTCGACTTGACGCTGGTTGCTGGCCGTCCAGATCCAACCATCTTTTCGGTATTGAGCGTCGATGCCATGTTCTGCACAGAAGGAACCAATCTCGTCGATTGCAGATTCTGCAGCCTCACAGATGCGACGAGCTTCTTTCTCACCACAGATGCTCATCACAGAAAGGTATTTTGCCCACCAGTTGGTCGCGATGCCGCCATTACGCCCACTTGCACCGGAGCCACAACGATCACGCTCTATGATCACAATGCGCCATTCGGGGTGAGCCATCTTCAGACGGATCGACGACCACAAACCGAGAAAACCACCGCCGATGATGCAAACGTCAGCCTGCTCATTACCCTTCAGCGAAGGTGCAAGATGGCAGTCTTGATCCAGAGCTTGCGCATACCAAAATCCACGATACATGTGTGTTCACCCACAGTGAAATTGATCGATGGGACACATGTTGCCGAACGGGGGGATCTACCACTATCAGGTTACGGACAGATGCTATTAGCCTCCTGCCGTTATGAAGAAATATGGGAAAAAAGGCTGCCAGCTGTAGCAGGAAACTACCTGGTGTCCGAAATTTTACAGATCCGACCTAAATATTATATTTTCTGATAGCGCTGTTATATTTAAGACAGCAGAGTGAGCATAAGCTTTCGCTCATAGAGGGTGCTGTGTGCGCAACGGCCCACTCTTCTAGAAAGAGCGCAGCCCCCCACTCACCTTCCGGTGTGTGAGGCCAGTGAGGAAAACAATAATGAAAATTTCCAGTGTCTATGAGCCTGGCGGTCAAGACCCTGAGGCCCCGGTTGTGAAGCCCGACCTGCGCGTTGGCTTCATCCTCATGAACCAGTTCACCCTTGTTCCAGTGGCCGGACTCGTGGACTCCTTGCGTTTCGCTGCTGACAAGTCATTTCGCAGCCAGCAGATCTACTGCAAGTGGGACTGGATGACCTGCAACGATCTGCCCATCACTGCAAGCTGCGGAATGCCCATCCATCCGACCAAATCTCTGACGGACATAGAAAGCTACGACTACGTCGTACTGGCGGGCGGACTGCTGAGCGAGACGCGTGATCCACCCGAATGGCTGCTGGAAATGCTGCGTCGTATTCATGCTGCGAAAATTCCGCTCATTGCCTTGTGCTCAGGCTCATTCGTTCTGGGCAAAGCAGGTCTGCTGGATGGTCGCCGCTGCGCGATCCACTTCACGATCCGTGAAGAGTTCATGCAGCGCTACCCTGATGCAGAAGTGTTGGTGGACAAGAGCTTTGTCGACGATGACGGCATCATCACTTGTCCGGGTGGGACAGCCATTGATTTGGCTGCGAACATCATCAGCCGGCATTGCGGCTCGATACGGGCACAAAAAGGGCTGGAGTACTTGCTGGTCAACGATGAAGAAATCCAGCGCCAAGCCAACGATGAAAAAACTGGCGTGACTGAGCTGCACGTATACAAAAATGCCATGGTCGAACGCGCCATTGGCTATATGCGCAAATTCATGGACTCCCCTACATCCCTTAAAGAAGTTGCAGAAAGTGTTGGCACCAATGAACGCCAGCTTCATCGAGCCTTCATGTCCAGTACCAATGAATCGCCTGCACAGTATTGGCGAAAACTGCGTCTGGAGCATGCGCGCAAACTGCTGATGAACACCGAGATGCATGTCACTCAAATTGCTTATCAGACAGGGTTCTCGGACGCATCTCACTTCATCCTCTGGTTCCGCAAACAGTTCGGTGAAACGCCGTGCTCATTCCGCAAGCGCCGTCATGATGTGGAGAAGCTCATCAACTTCGGTCACTAAGTGCCTGCCCCAGGATTCAACTGCCGCAACATCGAGCGGCAGTTGACCTCGCAAGAATCATCCGCCCAGCTACAGATATTGATTCTTCCGCCCCACAATCGCAGGGCGATGCTAACACTGCGCTTAGAAACCAGCAGTTCCCGCCGCCCTTAGCCTCACACTAGACAGACAATGACAAAAGCCACTTCACATCAAGCCAAAGGCAACCTTCTGGGCGTAAGTGCGATCCTGCTATGGAGCACCATGACCTCGCTAATGCGCCTGCTCAGCGAGACATATGGCCCGACCGGCGGCGCGGCCCTGATGTATACGATAGCCACCATAGCTCTGTCGCTGCTGTTGGGGTGGCCATCGATGAAGCGCTTTCCTCTGCGATACCTGGTTGTCGTGGGATCGCTGTTCGTGACGTACGAAATCGCGCTGTTCTTCGCCTTAGCATTCGCCCAGAACCGCTCACAAGCTATCGAAGTCGCCATCCTTAATCACATGTGGCCCTGCCTGACAGTTGCCTTGGCAGCAGTGATGGGATTACAGCGTGCAAGCCTTTTACTGATCCCAGGGATGGCAATTTCCTTGTCGGGTGTGAGTTGGATTCTCAGTGGTGGCCAAGGATTGACGGTCGACAGTATTCTGTTGAATGCAACTCAGAATCCGCTCAGTTACGGACTCGGATTATCGTGTGCATTTCTATGGGCTTTTTACTGCTGCCTGTCGAAGAAGATGGTGCACTCGGAGGATGGAACGGTACCTTTTTTCGCGTTCGCGAGCATCGTCCTTTGGATCAAATACGCGTTCAGTGAAGAGACCTTACCCGAACCCGGACTGGCAAGTGTGGGATTATTGATCGCTACCGCAGTCGTCATCGCTCTCGGTTACGCTGCTTGGAACAGAGCGCTGCGAACCGGCAACCTCATGATGCTGGCAGCCATCTCATACACCTCTCCTGTTCTGTCCGCTTTTCTGAGCTCATTGCTTCTCAGCACCACCCTGCAGTTGAGCTTCTGGCAGGGTGCGGTGATGGTGACAACGGGTTCACTGATCTGCTGGTGGGCCTCGCGTCGCGGCTAAAGGCCGCTCTAACCGCCGGCTACTTGCCGGCGGCACCTCGAACATGAGTTAACAACGCTTGGAGTGGATGCAGAACTGTTTTTCCATCCATGCGTTTAACTTGGCTTCGGCAGGAGTAGCCGTCCGCAAGCAGATTGCCATCAGCCCCATGCTTGTCGATCAATGGGCCCCACGACTGCTCATAAATTTTCCGAGATGAGTCAACATTCCTGGTCTCGTGCCCATAGGTACCGGACATACCACAGCACCCTGTCGTTAGCACAGAGAGCTTCAGTCCGAATCGCTCAAATACTTGCTGCCACTGGTTGATGCTCGCTGGGGCATTGGTTTTTTCGGTGCAGTGAGCCAACAAGCTGTAATCAACCATTGGCGGTATATCAATTTCCGTCTCAGGCAAGATGTTGCACATCCACTCCTGGATGAGATGCACTTGAGGCGCCCCGCCACCCAGTACTTTTGAGTATTCCTGCCGATAGACGAGTGTCATCGCAGGATCCAGCCCTACCAACGGTATACCTGAAGCTGCCAGGTCTTTTAGAGTCCCCCCATTGCGCCGAGCAGCCTTCTCAAAGGCACCAAGGAAACCTTGAACTTGCAATGGCTTACCATTCGGGGCGTACGGAGCGAGATAAACCTGGTAACCAAGACGCGAGACCAGTTCGATCCAGTCCATGGCAACAGAGGTCTCGAAGTACCGGGTGAACGCATCCTGCACGAAAATCACGCTCCCCTCCCGCTCTGCTTGTGACAACCCCTCAAGAATCTGCGGGGTCGCCAACTTCACCTTCCAGCGTTTGCAGGCAGCCTTGAAATTCAGGGAACTGATACGCGGACTATCGACCATCCCGGCGACCCGCTCCAGGAACAACTTTACTGGGGCAAACCCCATCAGGCCGTTATACAGGCGAGGGAATCGCGCAAGCAAAGGGATGCTGAACTCAAGGGAGCCGATCAGATAGTCCTTCAGAGGTCGCCCATACCGGCTGTGATAAAGCTCCAGAAAACGTGAACGAAACTCCGGTACATTCACCTTGACTGGGCACTGACCGGCGCAGGACTTACAGGCCAGACAACCGGCCATGGCGTCATACACTTCGTGGGAAAAATCATGTTCACCAAAAGATCTCGCGACCGAATTACGCAGTCGCGCCAGAGGCGCGAACAGGCTCGCTCCCTGGCGTATCGCGACACTCTGAGCCAGTACATCAACTCCAGCCTGCCCTTGCTGACGGAGCCATTCGCGAATCAGCGAAGCACGTCCCTTTGGTGACTGAGTTCGGTCACGAGTCACTTTCCACGACGGGCACATGGCATCATTTGGATCGAAGTTGTAGCAAGCCCCATTGCCGTTGCACTGAACAGCGGTGTCATAACTTTCCCACACACGTTCATCTATGACCCGATCCAGGTCGCCCCGAAGAGTGACCTCATCAACGCCGGTTAACCTCGCATTAATCACACCTGCCGGTGTCGCGATCTTACCGGGGTTCAATTGGTTGTACGGATCGAACGCTGCCTTAAGCGCCTGTAGCTCGGAATACAACTCTCCAAAAAAAGCAGGTGCATATTCCGAACGCAGCCCCTTGCCATGCTCTCCCCACAAGAGGCCACCGTATTTGTGGGTCAATGCGGCTACAGCATCGGAGACCGGACGAATCAACGCAGCCTGTGCCGGATCCTTCATGTCGAGTAGCGGACGAACATGAAGCACGCCGGCATCCACATGCCCAAACATTCCGTACTGTAATCCATGGCCATCGAGCAGCTCACGAAACTCAACGATAAAATCCGCCAGATTCTCTGGAGGTACTGCAGTGTCTTCAACGAAGGGTTGAGGTCTCGCCTGGCCTTCGACATTACCCAACAAGCCGACCGCCCGTTTACGCATCATGTAGACACGCTTGACCGCCGCCTCCCCGATGGCCAGGGTGTGCCCTAAGCGTCGTACCGAAGTTTCCGTGCACAAATGCTCCACAAAATCATGCACTCGGGACTCCAGCTCCGGCAAATCGTCACCACTGAACTCGATCATATTGATGCCCAAAGTCGGCGCATCACTGTCTTCAGGGAAGTACTCGGCCACGCCATGCCAGACGATGTCACGCATCGCCAGAAGCAGCACTTTCGAATCAACCGTCTCAATGGACAGCGGCTTGAGCGCCATCAGCGCCTTAGCATCACGCAAAGCATCCATGAAGCTTGCGTAGCGCACATTGACCAACACGGTATGCTTTGGAATCGGAAGAACATTTAGCTTGGCCTCGACCACGAAACCGAGCGTGCCTTCAGAGCCGCACAGCACGCTGTTGAGATTAAATCGACCATCAGGCTCACGTAGGTGCGCCAGGTCGTAGCCCGTCAGACAACGGTTGAGTTTGGGAAACTTTTGGGCAATGAGATCGGCCTTGCTATCGATAATATCGCGAGCACAGCGGAGCACATTCGCGCTGCGGCCAGAGCCCGCAATCTCGAACTCCAGCGCGCGCTCCTCAACGGCGAAACTGCTCAACAGATCCCCCCCGAGCAGCACGGTTTTCAGCTCTAGCACATGGTCACGAGTCTTCCCATACGTGCAGCTGCCCTGCCCACTTGCGTCGGTATTGATCATCCCGCCAATAGTTGCCCGGTTGGAGGTCGAGAGCTCTGGGGCGAAGAACAAACCGTAAGGTTTCAGCGCAGCGTTGAGCTGATCCTTGACCACCCCGCCTTGCACACGTACCCAGCGTTCTTCAGGATTGATTTCCAGGATCTGTGTCAGATGTCGGGAGAGATCGACAACAATCCCTTCAGTCAGTGATTGGCCGTTGGTTCCTGTTCCACCTCCGCGAGGCGTCAGCACAACCTCTCGGAATTCTTCTTTAGCAATTAGCGTGGCAAGGCATGAAACATCTGCAGTATTCCGGGGAAACACTGCCGCCTGAGGCATCCGCTGATAAATGGAGTTGTCGGTGGCAAGCACCGTTCGGGTTGCCTGATCCGGAGTGATTTCTCCGCTAAAACCGGCAGCGCGCAACTGCGTCAGAAACGCTCGATACGCCTTGGCGAGCGGAGGTTCAGCGTGGAGACGGGCAATCATTTGATCACTCCTGCGAAAAGTCTTTAAAACACAATAAGTTCAACCCTGTCGGCCTTTATGCATTTGGCTGAAGCAGGGTACAGAAAGGGCTGAGAGGGTATGACCTCCAACCTGGAGCGCGGTCGATACACAGCCAGCTCACCAGAGATGATGGAGCCGGCCTGTGTCCTCGCGTCATGCTCAGCGGTGCGCCGAAGCCTGAATCTCGATGAGGTAATCAGAGGTCGCGAGCTGCGCGCCCACGCAGGCGCGAGCAGGTTGTAGCTTGGCTCCCACCCAGGCGTCATACACTTCATTCATAGCGTCAAAATGCTTCATGTCGGCGAGCCAAATCTGCACGCGCATCAGCCCTTCCCGCCCGACACCAGCCTTGCCTAACAGTTCGTCAAGCTGGGAAAGCACATCACGAGTTTGGCCAGAGATGTCCTGTGTGACATCGTTGGCCACTAAGCCTGATGTCTCGACCCGGTTGCCAGCGATCACCAGCTTGCTAGATCGGTGAGATGAATCAATTCGAGAAACCATGGCATTCACCTCAGAAAATGACATAGGTCTTACGGAACGTTTCGCGGATATCCCAGACGCCTTCGCAGTTGGCCGGGAAGAACACGGCATCCCCTGCACGAAGCTCGACCGGCTCTCCTCCATCTGGCGTGAAGATGCACCAACCCGCAATGACGTGACTGAACTCGCGATTCATAATGTGACGACGGAATACGCCTGGAGAGCATTCCCAGACACCTACCGAAGAGGAAGACTCTTCCAGTGTGACATCCTGGCCGAGTCGAGAATGAGCGATCACATCACCGATTGGCAGTTTTGCAGGTGCGGATTCACCCATTGAAGAGCGTTCGGCATTTGAGATCACGGTAGGTTTAACAGACATTGGTTGTTTCCTCTTCATAGTTGCCTGGTATGTTTCAGACGCGGTTTACAGCTCGACTTAAGAACGCCAGCCTCAGCCCTAACTCTCCAGTCCCGCGCGATGTTGTCCCCAGCGCAGGTTGGCGTTTACGCCAAGGGATAGAAATGGCTCCGGCGGATTTCGGTTCGGCCCATCGCCGGCGAGCAAGAAGTCGATAAGCTCATGTCGCTTACCCGCCAACCAGTCGGCCAAAAGCGTTCCCGCTCCAGTACCGCGAGTTATGCCCAAACCATTGCAACCCAGTGCGCCATAGACGTTGCGACCTAGCTCTCCGAAGTGACCAGAGTGGTTGCGAGTCATGCACATGGCACCGCCCCAGGTGTAGTCGAACTTCACACCCGGCAACATGGGAAAACGGTTTTCGAATGAGCGGCGTTGAGTAGCCTCAGCACGCGCGAGCAGACTCGCGTCGATCTTGCCGTTCGGATTGAAGCTGAAGCTGTTGCGCACCAGCAAGCGCTGATCTGGAGTACGCCGCAGCGTGCTCCCAAATGGGTCAGCAGGGATCACACCCCAGACGGGTTTTCCACCTAGCCTGGCTTGCTCCTCTGCGCTGAGCGGTCGAGTAATGCTGGCATAGGTGAAGACGGGCAGCAGGCGCCCTTTGAGGAAGCCAAACTGTGTAGCAAAGGCGTTATTGCTGAGGATAAGTTTGTCGACAGCGACGGTGCCGTTTGCGTGAGTCAACACAATCGGATTGTCGTAGTCGACAGCAGTGACCGCGCAATTTTCAAACAGAGATACGTTGGTCGGCAGGCTCTCGGCCAAACCCTTAACCAGACTAGCGGGCTGGATCAGCATCGTCCCAGGAGTAAACAGCGCCCTCCGGTAGAAGGAAGTTCCCAAGTGTGAGGGAAGTTCCTCAGACTCAATGATTTCATAAGGCTGGTCGAGTTTATCCAGACCGCTCTTGTAAGCCTCAAGTACTCGCAGACCTTTCTCTTCTATTGCCGCCTGGTATTTGCCGGCGAGTTTTATCTGGCAATCGAAGCCATGCTTGGCGACCAGAGAAGTGATGATGTTCTGAGCGAAGAGATTTAGCTTCAAATTCATTTTCGCGGTCGCAGGATCACCAATGTAATCCGGCGCACCGATGTCATGGGGTAAGTCGATGGCAAACCCCGAATTGCGACCTGACGCGCCAAAACCCACTTCCTGAGCCTCTAACAAAACGATCTCATCGTCAGGAAAGTTCAGCGCCAGCTGGCGTGCCACTGCAAGTCCGGTAAGCCCTGCGCCGACGACTCCCCACCGTGCGCGGACGTGTCCTTGGCGAGCAACACGAGCAATTCGGGGCGGGCTGAGATGGAACCAGCCACAGCCATTATCGTCAGCAGGGGTCTCTTTTATTTTCATGTTTTTCGGCTCTCACAACTGTGCGCCGATTCTGGTATGCACTGCTCTCTTGCGCCTATAACGATACGGACGATTGACAGCAGGTTTTCCCCTCAACACCCACAACGCCCCTTCAAGCTTCCATTTCTCACTGCCCAATCCCGAAATCGAGGCTCTGAGTCAGCGGCCCGTTGAAGCAACTCACTCAGAACGTCCTATGACTTGTCCCCCCCGTTATATGGCTGAGCAATGTGCGGGTGAGATAGTTGAATGATCGCAAGTCATGTCCATCACGAGCCTCGTATACAAGTGAAAATGACTTGCCAGCCATCGAGTCGCCATTTCCTGAAAAGGCGGCAGCGAAAGGAGGTACTCATGCAGAACCTTGGAATACTGGGTGTTGGCGACATAACAGAAAAAACCGTTCGTGGTTTGCGACGTAGCGGGTTCGACAAAAGCATCCTTCTATCCCCGCGCAATCACGAACGCGCGGCGCAACTGGCTGCTGATTGCGACTGCCAAGTCATGGCCAACAACCAGAAGGTAGTGGACAGTGCGGACTGGTTGATCATCGGTGTGCGCCCCGGCGACTTACCGGGGCTGGCAGCCGAGTTGGTCATCCCGGCAGGAAAGACGATCGTTTCACTCGCTGCCGGCGTCAGTCTCGACGCACTACAACGCCACTTCCCGACTGCCCGCTGTATTCGCGCAATGCTTTCTGGTGCGGCGCAATTCAACCAATCAACGGTGGTGATCTGCCCACCTGATAGTACTTGCGAACAGTTACTCCTCGCCCTTGGAAAAATCGTGGTTTTCCAGGATGAACCGGACTTTGAGCTTGCCACCGTTGCCGCCTGCATGAACGGCTGGTTCTACTTTTTTCTGTATGACCTGCAGCAATGGCTAGTGGAAAAAGGGCTGCCTTCAGACAGTGCGCGTGGTCTTGTGCTGGGCAACATGCAGGACTGCATCGCCACCGCTCGGCACCATCCAGCAATTGATCTCAAAACCCTAGGACAGGCAATTGCCACGCCGGGCACCTACACAGCCGATGGACTCGAAATGCTCAACCACTTACAAGCGAACGCTCATTGGGGCGCCGCTTGTGAAATCGTGCTGGAAGCATTGATGACGAACTCAATTTCACCAAGCAATTTCTGATAACCGACGATTCACACCCTTCGCCGAGATTGCAAATCGGTCGAAGCGAAGGGTTGCGCGTCACCAAACCGTTTGAGGTAACAAGCAAGATGACCAAGGCCGCCGATCTAGTTGTGCAATGCCTGGAAAATGAGGGTGTCGAGTATGTGTTCGGCATTCCTGGTGAGGAGAATCTCGACCTGCTCGAATCCCTGCGAAAATCGCATATCAAGCTGGTGCTGACTCGCCATGAACAATCAGCAGGCTTCATGGCCGCGACCTATGGTCGTCTCACAGGTAAAACGGGGGTTAGCCTTTCTACCCTTGGCCCGGGTGCAACCAATCTGGTTACTGCAGGAGCCTACGCTTACCTCGGCGGGATGCCGATGCTGATGATCACCGGTCAGAAGCCCATCAAGAAATCCAAACAGGGCAGGTTCCAGATCCTGGACGTGGTTGGCATGATGCAGCCGCTAACCAAGTACACCCACCAGCTTGCTTCGGCGGACAATATTCCATCGCGCGTGCGTGAGGCCTTCCGACTGGCCGAGGAGGAAAAGCCCGGAGCCGTGCATCTGGAGCTGCCGGAGGACATCGCCGCCGAGCAAACCGATAGCCTGCCAATCCCGCGTAGCGTGTCACGTCGACCGCTGGCTGAACACAAGTCTATTGAGGCAGCAGTCAAGAAATTGCAGAACGCCCGCAGTCCAATCCTGGTGATTGGCGCCGGCGCCAATCGCAAGATGACCGCCAAGGTTCTGAAGCAGTTGATCGACAAGACCGGCATCCCATTTGTCACCACTCAGATGGGCAAAGGCGTCGTCGACGAGCGCCATCCTCGCTTTCTGGGCAACGCTGCACTGTCGTCTGGTGACTTTGTTCACCGCGCGGTGGAAGCGGCAGACTTGATCGTGAACATCGGCCACGACGTCATCGAGAAACCACCATTTTTTATGGTTCGCGGCGGGACTGAGGTAATCCACGTGAACTTCCGCTCAGCCGAAGTTGACTCGGTGTACTTCCCGCAGATCGAAGTGATTGGTGATATCGCCAACGCTGTCTGGCAGATCGGTGAGGCTCTGAGCGATACCTCGCACTGGGATTTCACTCGCCTGATGACCATCCGCGAAGCCAACGAGGCGCAAGTTGTCGAAGGGAGTGACGACGCGCGATTCCCGGTCTATCCGCAGCGCCTGGTTGCAGACGTGCGTAAAGCGATGCCTTCAAACGGGATCGTCGCGCTGGATAACGGTATCTACAAGATTTGGTTCGCACGGAACTATAAGGCACACATGCCTAACACAGTTCTTCTGGACAACGCTCTGGCCACCATGGGCGCAGGCCTGCCCTCTGCAATGGCAGCTCACCTCGTTCACCCTGACCGGCCAGTTCTTTCGGTATGCGGCGACGGCGGCTTCATGATGAACAGCCAGGAACTGGAAACTGCCGTGCGCCTGAAGATGAACCTGACCATCGTGATCTTGCGCGATGACGGTTACGGGATGATTCGCTGGAAGCAGGCCAACATGGGATTCACTGACTACGGCCTGGACTACGGCAACCCTGACTTCGTCCAGTACGCACAATCCTACGGTGCCAACGGCCACCGAGTCGAAAGCACAGAAAGCTTCCTGCCCTTGCTGGAACGCTGCCTGAGTACGCCGGGCGTACACCTCATTGATTGTCCGGTGGACTACTCCGAGAACGACCAAATCTTGAACACCGAGCTCCGAAGCCGCAGCTCAAAAGTTTAAAGAAACCAACACCGCAACCCTGCACCGCAATGCGGTGCAGCTTTCGCACCATCCTGAAATGCACAGGAGCTCCCATGCAACTTAAAGACACTTCGCTGTTCCGCCAACAGGCCTACATAGACGGTGTTTGGCTGGACGCCGATAGCGGCCAAACGCTCAAGGTCAACAACCCGGCCACCAATGAAATCATCGGCACTGTGCCGAAAATGGGCGCAGCTGAAACTCGGCGCGCAATTGAGGCAGCTGACAAGGCACTTCCTGCATGGCGTGCATTGACCGCCAAAGAGCGCGCGAGCAAGTTGCGCCGGTGGTATGAGTTGATGCTTGAAAACCAGGACGACCTCGCACGCTTGATGACGATTGAACAGGGCAAGCCCCTGACGGAGTCCAAAGGTGAAATCGTCTACGCTGCCGCCTTCTTCGAATGGTTCGCCGAAGAAGCCAAGCGCGTCTACGGCGATGTCATCCCTGGGCATCAGCCTGACAAACGACTGCTGGTTATCAAGCAGCCGATTGGCGTCACAGCGGCCATCACTCCCTGGAATTTCCCATGCGCCATGATTACTCGCAAGGCCGGGCCTGCATTGGCCGCCGGTTGCACCATGGTGCTCAAACCAGCCTCACAGACTCCCTACTCCGCCTTGGCGCTCGCTGAGCTTGCAGAACGTGCGGGTATTCCAAAGGGCGTGTTCAGCGTCGTGACAGGCAGCGCCGGAGACGTCGGCGGCGAACTGACCAGCAATCCGATTGTTCGCAAACTCAGCTTCACCGGTTCTACCGATATCGGTCGCCAACTGATGGCCGAATGCGCCAAGGACATCAAGAAAGTATCTTTGGAGCTGGGCGGCAATGCCCCCTTCATCGTCTTTGATGATGCCGATCTAGATGCAGCGGTCGAAGGCGCATTGATTTCCAAGTACCGCAACAATGGCCAGACCTGCGTCTGCGCTAATCGCCTGTATGTTCAGGACGGTGTGTACGACGCCTTTGTCGAAAAGCTCAAGACAGCAGTAAATCGACTGAGCATCGGCAACGGCTTGGAACAAGGTATTACCACCGGGCCGCTGATCGACACGAAGGCGGTTGCCAAAGTCGAAGAACATATCGCGGATGCAGTGAGCAAGGGCGCCAGGGTCATTGCCGGGGGCAAGCCGCACACCTTGGGTGGTTCCTTCTTCGAACCGACCATCCTGATCGACGTTCCTCGAAACGCTCTGGTTTCCAAGGACGAAACTTTCGGCCCGTTGGCACCTGTGTTTCGTTTCAAGGATGAGGCAGAGGTCATTGAACTCTCCAACGACACGGAGTTCGGCCTCGCCTCCTACTTCTACGCCAAAGACATGAGCCGCGTTTTCCGCGTGGCTGAAGCTTTGGAATACGGCATGGTCGGGGTCAACACCGGCCTGATCTCGAACGAGCTTGCCCCGTTCGGAGGCGTCAAAGCTTCTGGACTAGGCCGCGAAGGCTCCAAATACGGCATCGAGGACTATCTGGAAATCAAATACCTCTGCCTGGCCATCCAGTAATAAGCAACACCCCATCGATATGATGGATTTTGCTGATGGCGGTAGCACCGCCATCAGCGTTTTGTTCGTTTAAAAGACTGCCGCCTGTATTAGCGCCAAGCAAATCATGATCTTCCGCTCGCAGCCCATCTCAGAAGGCCAATCACTGCCGCCTCTAAACCGACGATTCCAAGCCAAGGCTTCAGCAGTTCCAGACCTGCAAATCGCCTGAAAAAGAATCTCCTATAAGTAGTCAGGCCTGTTATATGGCTGCCAAAGGAACGATGAGATAGTGCTGACCAAGGAGTAGTGCGCTTCTGTTTATCGCACATAAATGGATGAGGCGACGGGTACTGCTTGCGAGCTGGCGGTAAGGCTAGCAAGCACTTTGCCCGGGCCGACTGCTCAGTAAACTCTATGCAGGTGAATCACCCTCACGTGCAACAACGATGACACCTTTATAACAATTCTAAAAACTCAGTCGCTTGGCGGTAGTACGTATTGTCCGGCGTTGGCCGGCAAACAAGCTAAGTACTGATGGAGGCACGATGTCCAGCAATCAAAAAATCTCACTAGAAGACGCTCCGCTGAACGCTTTTCACAAGAAACTAGCGGTTTACTCTTCTGGTGCTCCCTTCCTCGACGGCTACATCCTGAGCATAATCGGCGTCGTCATGGTTCAGCTCAGTCAAGCACTGCAACTGACCACGCTGCAAGAAGGCTTAGTCGCAGCAGCTTCGTTGATAGGCATGTTCTTCGGCGGCTTTGTCGGTGGTCTCTTCACTGACCGCTTAGGCCGCAAGACGCTGTACGTACTCGTACTTGTAGTCCTTGCTCTGTTCTCTCTTTGCCAATTCTGGGTCGCGTCGGCTTGGTCGCTGATCGTGCTGCGCCTGATGCTCGGCGTTGCAATCGGTGCCGACCATCCACTGGCCACATCACTGCTCGCAGAGTTCCTACCAAAGAAACAACGAGGGTCGATCCTGGCAGCACTGGTGATGATGTGGTTCGTGGGTGCCGCAGTCGCCTACGTTGCTGGTGAGGTCATTCTTCGAATGGCTGGCCCTGAAGCGTGGCGTTGGGCGTTGGCCAGTGCCGCAGCCCCTGCCTTTTTGTTCCTGGTGATGCGTGCTGGTACCCCGGAGTCTGCTCGGTGGCTCTTGAGCAAAGGCCGAGTCAAAGAAGCCGATCAGGTAATTAAAAAAGTCTACGGCAACCAGTGGTCTGTTCAAAACCTGCCTGAGAAAACAACAGAGCAAAATGTCTCGGTGTGGTCGCTGTTCCACTCCAATTATGGACGACGCATTTTCTTCGTCAGCATCTTCTGGACGTGCTCGATCATCCCGCAATTCGCGATCTACGCCTTTGCTCCCAAAATTCTGAGCACCATGGGCCTGACCGGCGAACTGGCAGCCTGGGGTGCAGTCGCAATCACTGTGATGTTCGTCTTTGGTTGTCTACTCGGTGTGAAGCTGATCAATCCACTGGGTCGTCGCAACATGTTGATGCATAGCTTCCTGTGGTCGGGTCTAGCTCTCCTGCTGCTCGGTGTGTATCCGGACGGCGCAAGCGTTGTAACGCTGGCTCTTTTCGGCAGCTACGCTTTGTTCATTGGGGGCGCTCAAGTGCTCCAGTATGTCTACCCTAACGAGCTTTTCCCGACTTCGGTTCGTGGTTCCGCTGTTGGCTTGGCCACCTCCCTCTCGCGAATTGGCGCTGCCGTCGGTACCTACCTTGTTCCGCTTTCCCTGGACAGCATTGGGATCGGCAACACCATGTACGTGGCTTTCGGTATCTCCATGGTAGGGCTGTTCTTCACTTGGCTGATGGCTCCGGAAACGCGCTCTCTGGATCTGCATCAGGCAAGTTCGGTTCGCTGCTGAACCCATCCAATCGGTAGTAGGCTCGCGCTCCGCGAGCCTACTGCTTTGTGAGCCAAGCTTCTTCACGGGCCAACCCCGTATTACGACAGGTAAAGAAAATGGCATTCAAAAGAACAATTCATGCTGTAGACACCCACGCCGGCACCCCGATGCGTGTCATCACCGGTGGCGTTCCGCACATTCCAGGCAATAGCGTCTACGAGAAGATGAAATGGCTTGAGAAAAACGATGATCAGCTGCGCAAGTTGATGCTGCGAGAGCCGCGTGGTTATCCAGCGCATTGCTGCAACATCATCGTGCCGCCGAACCACCCGGAAGCCGATGCTGGCTACATCATCATGGAGCAGATCGAATATCCCGTGATGTCGGGAGGCAATACCATCTCTGTGGTAACCGTTCTTCTCGAAATGGGCATGCTGCCCATGAAAGAACCTGTCACCGAGTTGACTCTTGAAGCACCTGCCGGATTGATCCGTATCAAAGCGGAGTGCAAGGATGGCAAGGTAAAAGGCGTGACTTTCCAGAACGTGCCAGCCTTCGCCGCTCACCTTGACGCAGTTATTGACGTGCCTTTCCTGGGCAAGGTCAGAGTAGACGTGGGCTGGGGCGGTATGTTCTATGTCATCGCAGACGTTCGCCAGTTCAAAGATCTACAGCTGATCCCACAGCACGGCGCAGAAATCGCACGTATTTCCTCCATGATTCGCCAAGCTGCCATCGAACAGTTGCCTGTTGCGCACCCGGACTACCCTGGCGTCGGCATTACCATTTCGCAGCTGTCGGGCCCGTCCGACGATCCGAATGCCGATTGGAAAAATACCGTGACAATGGCCTCTGGAGAGTTCTCTTGGGACGATGAGACAACCTGGACTGGCGCCTTGGATCGCTGCCCATGCGGCACGGGCACCTGCGCGAAGATGGCCACGCTCCACGCCAAGGGTGAGCTTTCACTGAATCAAGACTTCCGCCATCAAAGCATTATTGGAAACATCTACACGGGCCGTCTTATCGAGGAAACTCGTATTGGCGACCACAAGGCAGTAGTCCCTACCATTACTGGCAAGAGCTGGATCTACGGTCTGAACACCCTTGTTCTCGATCACGACGATCCATTCACAGAAGGTTTCACCATCGGTGACATCTGGGCGTGATCTAACCAGGGCACCTTCGAAGGAAGGTGCCCTTCTGTGATTCTGTTTTATACGCAGCATGCAATTGCAGCAGACGGTTCGCTTTACGCATCGGTGGCCACATCGCCAATTTCACGGCTGGCCAGATAGCTAAGGAAACTCTGAAGAAGACTTCCTGTTTCTAGTGAAATACGCCGATCCCGTTGCCCGAGTTTCCTGATGAAACAGATGACCTTCGCAGACGCCGAGCCTCCCTATGGATCTCGCTCCTGAAACTGTCGCGAGGCTGAATATGCTGGGTAGTTTCCCCTTCCAAAATTCGCAACGCCGCTATGGTTTCCGCCGTTCCAACAACTATAAATACCTGCGGGAGAAGTCATGAATATCAAACAGAAGCTGACATGGGCGTTCGCGGCAATCGCCTGCCTCCCCGTTATCCTGGTGGCGGTGCTTGTCGTGTTGAATCTGCGAAACGCAGCACATGCCAACTTCCTGGATAGCAGCGGCCGTGAAATTCGCCAGATTGACAATGGCATGAAGCAATTCTTCGACGGCATCAGTCAGAACGTCGAATACTTCGCCACGGATCCGCGAGTCGCCACGGCCAAAGGTTTGAAGAGTTATGTCGGCACTGACGCCGCACAAACGCCGTCTCCTGAGATCAATCAACAGCTTTTGGAGATCTTCGACAGGTTCGCCAAGAGCCATCCGACTACTGCTTATCTTTCCGTGGGTACGAATGACGGCGGCTACGCCAGTTGGCCTGACGACCCGAAAATGGCCAACTATGATCCACGCGCGCGTCCATGGTACAAGGCCGCCATGGCCGCACCTGGCACTACCCTGCGCACAGATGCCTACTACTGGGCGCCGGACGATGTGACGCTGATTTGTACCGTGCGCACCATCACTGATGACAATGGCAATCCGGTCGGCGTCGTAGGTCTCGATGTGTCGCTCAACAATCTGACCGAACTGGTCAAAAAGCTCAAGTTGGGTGAAAGCGGCTATCTGATGCTGGTCGAGGCCAACGGCAACGTGCTGGTGGATGCCAGCGATCCCAAGCACAACTTCAAGCCTCTAGCCGACCTTGGGCCTAACTATGCCGACCTGGCCAAAAGCAGCGACGGCGTGACTCAGATCGAGATCGACGGTGTGCCCTACATGGCCAACGTGATCAGTTCCAAGGGACTAGGCTGGCGCTTCATCGGCCTGATCAAACGCGACGAAGTGATGGCCCACGCCTCAAGTCTAACCTGGTTGATCGCAACCATTGCTGCCGCTCTGACTGTGCTCTTCGCCATCGTGGGCGCCAGTTTCGCCAGCGTGATCGTGCGACCGATTCGTGGCGTTGCAAATGGCCTGCAGGAAATCGCCGAGGGTGAAGGTGACCTCACTCGTAAACTCACGGTGCAGGGGAAGGATGAAACCGCCACCCTGGCAATCTGGTTCAATCAGTTCCTTGGAATGATCGCTCAATTGGTGCAGCGTATCGGCAGCGCCTCTTCCGACCTGCAAAACGTGGCGGCGGACACCAGCGAAGTGGCCCAGAACATGAACGAAGCCGCCGGGCGCCAACGTCAGGCAGTGGAACTGGTGAGTACCGCATTCAACGAGATGGTCGCAACGGCCAACGAAGTAGCCCGCTCCTGCAGCCAGGCTGCCTCTAGCGCGGACGCGGGTCACCGCGACGTGTACGACGGACAACAGCATATCGGCGAAGCCACGGGAAGTGTGCTGAGACTGAGCAAGGACTTACAACAATCGACCCAGACCATGCAGGCGCTGGAACAGGACAGCAAGAACATCAACACCATCCTCGATACCATTCGCTCGATTGCCGAACAGACCAACCTGCTGGCCCTCAACGCCGCCATCGAAGCGGCGCGCGCCGGCGATCAGGGTCGCGGGTTTGCCGTGGTGGCCGACGAAGTCCGCGCCCTGGCTCGGCGTACAGCCGACTCCACTGGCGAGATCGATAGCCTGCTCGGCAACCTCGCCCGGCGTACGCAGGAAGTCACCCAGCAGATGCAAGGCAGCCTGCAAGTGTCGCAAACCAGCGTTGAGCGCATCCAACAAGCCCGCGACAGCTTCGACAAGATCCGAACCTCGGTGGACTCGATTCGCGACCAGAACACTCAGATCGCTACAGCCGCAGAGGAACAGCATCAGGTGGCCGAAAACATCAACCTGCACATCGTGCAGATCCATTCCGATGCGCAGTTGGTCGAGGAGTTTGCTCACTCGGCGCAGACCGGTTCGGGGCGTTTGACGGATATCTCCGGACAGCTCAAAGGCTTGGTTGGACGCTTCAAGTTCTAGTTCTGTATTGCTAGAGAGAGCCAGGGATGGCTCGAGGTTTAAAATTGAAGGATTACCAAGTACTGCTAACAGTGCCTTCGACGTCAGGAAGCTTGTCGCAAGAAAGTTTGCTTCGCACGCCCTAAGCCGCGCACCATCACCATTGAACAGAAGATCAAACTTCTGCTTCGCGTAGAATCTTGATCGCTTTCTCACTAATGCCGATGCACTGAAGCCTGGGCTGCAGACGGGCGCCTGAGATGATGGCTCACCCTTCCTTCCTCGCAATAATTTCGAACAGCCAATTACGAAAAGCATTCATCTTCGGCAAGCTCGCGCATTGATGGCGATAAACAACATAGTAGGCCAGTGCCGACTCAAATTTTATCTGCGGAAACAACCTGACCAAGCGCCCAGCGGTGACATCATCACGAGCCATAACACTCCTTGCCAATGCGACACCCTGTCCGTCAATCGCAGCTTGCAGAACTGCAGCCGAGTTGTTGATCTTCATGCCACGCGAAGTGAGCAAGCCAGTCAGACCAGCGCTTTGCCCCCATGTCGCCCAAGAGGGAAAGTCAGAATGACTGTCCATCGACAAGTCATGGATTAGGGTTTCCCGGGTGAGGTCCTCCGGCTTCCGTAACCGCGTTGCGTCAATCAGGAGATTGGGTGAGCAGACCGGATAGACCTCTTCCTCCATCAACTTTTCCGCTACCAGCCCCGGCCAGCTACCCGCCCCGTAGCGCACGCCGATGTCGATCCTGTGGGCGACGAAGTCGACCGCCCGCAGGTTGGTGTCCAGGCGTACGTCCATCTCCGGCCAGGCCGCATGAAAGCTCTCGATACGGGGCAACAACCACTTCGCGGCGAACGCGGGGCTAACCGTTACCGTCAGCACCCCGCCGCTCGCCTCCTCCTTCAGCTTTTCCATTCCCAACGTGAGCCTGTCAAAGCCGGCCCGAATGTCGGGCAGTGCATGTTCGGCAGCCTCGGTTGCAACCAATCTTGATCGGCCAGTGGATGCACGATGAAAGAGCGGCGTACCCAGCCAATCTTCCAGGGAACGCACCATTTGGCCCACGGCGGCAGGCGTGACATTGAGCTCGGCTGCGGCAGCGGAAAAGCTTTGATGGCGGGCGCTGGCTTCAAAGGCGCGCAAAGCATTGAGATGGATAGGTAGCTTCATAACGATAAACTTTTTCTTTCCATAATTGACATTTTATATGGTTTGTCGATGCAGCCAAACACGGCGAATAATCGGCCTCAATGTAGAAACAGTGTCATATGCAAGCCTGGAAATCAAAGCCTGGCTTGATTGAAAAACTTTCCCGCTCGGTCTGAACCAGGCTGAGTGCTCCAGTGACTCTGACACACCTGCATTAACCATCCCTTGATAAATCATAGGCTGCGAAAAGGTCCGATATGAGCAATCGATTCGAAGGTAAAAAACTGTTGGTCGTCGGTGGCACCAGTGGCATGGGCCTGGAGTCCGCCCGTTTGGTATTGGCCGAAGGTGGCAGTGCGGTCATCGTCGGTAATCGCCCTGAAAAGACCGAGGAGGCTCGCAAAGCGCTTTCAAACCTGGGACAGGTCACCGCGCTGATCGCCGATCTGACCAGCGAAGTAGGTCTGGCCAATCTGATCAAGACTCTCGATGAGCAACACGCGGACATCGACCTGCTGGTTAACGCTGCCGGCGTGTTCTTTCCCAAGCCGTTCCTGGAACACCAGGGTGCTGATTACGACCAATACATGAAGCTGAACAAAGCGTTCTTTTTCATCACTCAGAAGGTCGCGGCAAACATGGTTGCTCAAGATCGCCCGGGGGCCATCGTCAACATCGGTTCGATGTGGGCCAGGCAAGCAATCGCTGCAACGCCCTCCTCGGCCTACTCAATGGCCAAAGCCGGCTTGCACTCACTGACCCAGCACCTGGCGATGGAACTCGCGCCCAAGCACATCCGCGTAAATGCCGTTTCGCCAGCGGTCGTGGCGACACCGATCTACGAAGGTTTCATCCCGAAAGACGAAGTGCATGGTGCCTTGCAGGGCTTCAATGACTTCCATCCGATCGGTCGCGTTGGCACACCTCTGGAAGTCGCGCAAGTCGTTGCCTTCCTGCTGTCGGACAAGGCCGCCTGGGTCACCGGCGCGATCTGGGATGTCGACGGCGGCGTGATGGCCGGCCGCAACTGATACAGGGCGCAAGCCATTTTTTGTACCGAGATCCGACCCCCGTTGGATGTTTCACCTGACTAACCTGGAGATACGAAAATGGTTTATCTGCAAATCACATTGAAGATCGCCGAAGCCAATCGTTCTGCTGCGGCAGGCGTCTACGAGAAGTACAAGGCTGCGTTCCTGAACACTGCCTCGGGTGCGAAATCGAAAACACTGCTCGTGCGCAACGAAGATGTCCAAGTCCTGCACGGCTTCGACAACGTTCAAAACGCCAGCGCCTATCTTCAGAGCAATCTTTTTACCGAGGACGTGGTCAGCGGCCTGCAGCCCTTGTTGGACGCAGCCCCTGAAGTCCGCATTTACCAAGTTGCCTGACCCCTTCTGCCGGGCACCAAACGGAGCCCGGCAACTCATTCTGTAAGGTAATCTCCCATGATGAACGACTGGAATGCCTATCGCACCGCCTTGCTGGAGCGTATCGGCGATGTCGCCAGGAAAAGCCCGGATATCGTCCGGGGTCTGAACACCATTGATGGTGCTGCCGCAAAAACCGGACACCTGGAACCGAAGATTCACGAGCTGATCGCGCTGGCTGTAGCCGTGACCACGCGCTGCGACGGTTGTATTACCGTACATACGAAAAAGGCTGTTGAGTTGGGTGCCTCCAAGGAAGAAATCACCGAAGCGTTAGGTGTTGCAATCGCCCTGAACGCGGGCGCTGCACTTGTCTACTCGGCTCGTGTGCTCGACGCGCACGCTCAACTCTCCGACGCTTGAGTTACAGAAGGGGACGACAATGGCCCCCTTCATCAACTTCTGGAGTGACGTTTATGTATGTCAACGCAGACTTTTCCCAGCCGGTCGTCATCGGACCAGACGACTACCAATGGGTGCCTTCACCGCAAAGCGGCGTCGAACGCGTCATGCTGGATCGGCTCGGTGGCGAAAAAGCCCGCGCGACCAGCATTGTACGCTATGCCCCGAAGTCCATTTTTCCGCAGCATTCGCACCCCGGAGGTGAGGAGATCTACGTGCTGTCCGGAACGTTCTCGGAAGGTGATCGGCACTATTCTGCCGGATCGTATCTGCGTAACCCGCCCGGGTCGTTTCACCAACCCTCCAGCCACGAAGGCGCGGTCATCTTCGTCAAGCTCTGGCAAATGAAGCCCGACGAAAAACAGCGAGTCCATATCAATACTCAAGTCCCATCAAACTGGCAGCAGCACGGAGGCCGAGACATTTGCCCGCTGTTTTCCGACGGCATCGAGACGGTCATTCTGCAACGCATGCAACCCGGAGAATCACTGTTTACCGCGAGCGTCAGCAGTGCTGAATGGTTGTTGATATCAGGGCAGTTGAAAACCCCGGATCAGTCATTCGAGCCCGGCACCTGGATGCGCTTGCCAGCGGGTTTCTATCTCGACATCACCGCCGGTAGCCAAGGTGCGGTGGTTTATCTCAAGACCGGACATCTGCCGGATATGCCCGAAGAGGCCTGATCAATGCAAAAAGCGCAAATCGCGATCATCGGAGCTGGCCTGAGTGGACTGTTTGCAGCCTATATGCTGCAAAAAAGAGGCGTAATGGACTATGTAATTCTCGAAGCGCGGGATGCTCCGGGCGGACGCATCGTATCTGCTCCACTTCTTTGCGAAACCCCGGATACGAGCTGCGAGCAATCGAACATCACGGACCGCTTCGACCTTGGCCCCTCGTGGTTCTGGCCCGGTTACCAACGACAGCTGGACCAACTCGTCGAGGAACTGGGCCTGCGCCGATTCGAGCAATACGAGACAGGTGAAATGCTGGTCGAACGGTCAGCCGACTCGGCTGTAATGCGCATGCGCGGTTACGTGAACTCGCCGCCGTCCATGCGCCTTGTGGGCGGGATGGGCGCACTAACCGATTCCCTGTATGCCCATCTGGACCCGAAGCGAGTCCTGACCGGGCAAGTTGTGCGATATGTGTGCCGCAAAGCGCAGAGCGTGGAAGTGCAAAGCACCGACTCTAAAGGCCAGGTCAGTACATGGAGCGTTGAGAAGGTTTTCCTGGCAATGCCACCGCGCCTGGTGCACGCCTCCATCGAATTCTCCCCCGCCCTGCCATCAAAGTTGTCGCAAAGCTGGAAAGCGACCGCAACCTGGATGGCGCCCCACGCCAAATATTTCGCCATCTTCGATAAACCTTTCTGGCGCGAGCAGGGGCTGTCTGGCGAGGGCCGCAGCAGCGTTGGTCCTTTGGTGGAAATCCACGACGCCACGACTGCACATGGTAGCGCTGCACTGTTTGGTTTCGTGGGTATACCGGCGACGCTTCGCAGAGCGCTGCCTGAAAGCGATCTACGAGCACTTTGCCGTGCTCAACTGGTCCGGATGTTCGGTTCCCAGGCCCGCAGGCCGAAAGCCGAATTGTTGAAGGATTGGGCAGCGCAGCCATTCACCGCCATTGAGGCCGACCTGAAGGGCGCGAATCATCATGCAGCGGCACCTGCGGCCACGGCAGACAGCGGACCGTGGAGAGACTGTCTCATCGGAATAGCAAGTGAATGGTCCCCGGAGTTTCCAGGATATGTTGCAGGCGCGATTGATGCCGTCAGTCGCGGGATGCGGTTGTTCAGTACCTCTGCGTAAGTGTCACAACTGAGCTGCCTGGCTGGCGACCTGTGTATCCTGCAAGGCGTTATGGGTGGCTGCGGTCACCTCCAACTTTCCCGTCCCGGCCCCCACGCCGAACAACTTCTTCGTTGAAAGAAATCAGACCTGAAACTTCCCCAGCAACAGCGTGAGGTCGGACACTTGCCGCTGCAACTCAGAACATGCTTGCACAGTCGTGCGCATCTGTTTTGCACCTGACTGGTTGAGCAGGTCGATTTCGCTGATGTCCTGGTTAATTGTTTCTACCACAGCACTCTGTTCCTCGGTCGCCGCTGCAACCGATTGGTTCATCCCATCCATCTGCTCGATACCGTCGGTGACTCCGGTCAGACGATGGCCTACCTGGCACGCGACTTCGACGCTCTGGCCACTCTGTCGCTGGCTCTCCTGCATGGAGCCCACCACCATCGCGGATTCTGCCTGAAGCTCTTCGATCAGTTGCTGAACCTCAAGCGCCGATTGCTGGGTCCGATGGGCAAGGTTACGCACTTCATCGGCAACAACCGCAAAGCCCCGGCCCGCCTCCCCTGCCCTGGCTGCCTCGATAGCAGCATTGAGGGCTAACAGATTTGTCTGCTGGGAGATGCTGCTGATTACCTCGAGTATCTGGCCGATATCCTCGGTCTTCCCGTTGAGCTGGCTGATGTGTGAGCTGGATGTTTGTATCAATGAAGAGAGTTGCGTCATCGTGTCGATATTGCGTTCAACCACCTCGCGGCCCTCATGTGCCTGTATCAGTGCGGTACTGGCACGTTGCGAGGCCATCGCGGCATTGCCCGCGATCTCCAGCGCTGCCGCGCCAAGCTGATTGATCGCGGCGGCTACATTGCCCGTGCGACTCGCCTGGACCTGTGTGTTGTCGAGAGTGATCGTGGTCGATGAAATCACCTGCCTGGCGACTTGGTCGACTTTTCCCATAGCCTTGTTCACTTCGCGAATCGAGTCGTGAATGCGCTCGACGAAGCCGTTGAACGCCTTGGCCAACAGTCCAAATTCATCCTTGCTATTGACGGGCAGACGCCGGGTCAGATCGCCGTGTCCCTGGGCGATGTCTTCCATCGCGTTTGTCAGCGCATGCAGCGGGCGCAATAACAAACGAATCAGCATCCCCATCAAGATCAATAAACCACTGACTGCGACGGAGGTTGCCGTCAGTGCGGACGATCTGAAGTCTTGCTGAACAGCGAATGCTTTGTTCTTGTCCAGAGAGATGCCCAGATACCAGTTCACACCCGGTAAGCCCTGTACTGGCATGAACGTGACAATCCGCTCACCTTCCTGACTCTGCACCTGGCTGAGTTTTCCGCCCTCAAGCGGGGGCATCCCGGCAGCGAAAAGATTCTGTGCCGGCTGCATCATGAATTGGCGATCCGGATGTACCAAAACCTTGCCATCGCCACTGACCAGAAATGCATACCCCATCCCATCGAAGTTGAGGGCATCGATCAGCGTCACCAGCCCCTGCAGTTCGAGATCAGCGCCCACCACACCAACGCCGGTAACCGGCGTGGCGATGGTCATGGTCAGTTGGTTGGTGTTGGCGTCCAGATAAGGTTCAGTCAGTTGACTGCCAGCTGCCTGTCGCGCCTGCTGAAACCAGGGGCGGGAACGCGGGTCGTAATCTTTCGGCATTGGCGTTTCAGGAAACACATGGAAACTGCCCTGGTCTGTGCCGAGATACACGAAGGCCAGGGACTCTTTCAAAGTCTGCTGCCGTAGCCACTGCTCGCGCCCCTTTTCATCAGCATGGGCCAATACCTCAGCCAGACTTTCCAGCAGCAGACGCCTGCCACCCAACCAGTTGCGGATGTTATCCGCCGTGACTTCCGCGATACCGCGCAAATTGCGTTGCAGGTCCCTACTGATCGCGTTGCTCTGCTGGTAATCGTTGTACAGGGCGAACAGCCCGAAGGTTGACACTACCAGCAATGAAGCCGCCAACAGGATCTTGTGGCTGAATCCGAGTCGCTTGATCACTTCAAGTCCACCTTATGTCCAGTTCCGTCTACAGACTCTTGGTCAGACCAAGGATCACAAAACCCACGAGCGCAATACCTGCAGCCGTCAAGCAATAGGGAAGTTGGGTTTTGATGTGGTCCATGAGGTTGTTACCCGTTGCAGTCGCTGTGACGATTCCGGTGTCGCTGATCGGCGAGGTGGTATCACCGAATATCGCGCCCGAGATAGCGGCGCCGATCACCAGGTAAGGGTCCGCACCGGACGACACGGCCAGCTGGATGCCGATGGGAATCATGATGGAGAAGGTCCCCCACGAAGTACCGGTGGACAGGGATATCAGCGCAGCGACCAGAAATACGAAAGCAGCCACGAGGCTTACGGGCATCAGTACGCTGAAATGTTGTGCCAGGAACTGGCCAATCTGCAGTTGGCTGGACAGGTCACCGATCAGGAATGCCAGGGTGAGCACAACCACCAACGGCAACATGGCCTGGTAGCCTTCGACCAGGCGGTTGAAATAGGTTTCGATGTTCATGACCCGCTTGATCAGCACGTAATGCACAAAGCCGACGCACTGTCCGAAGAGTACGGCCCAGAGAATGGCGGTCGAGGCTGATCCATTGCCAATCTCGCCGCCACCGGTGATGTACAGTCCGACCGGCACAAACAGGAAAATCGACAGCAGCGGTACCAGCAGGTTGGAAACACTGGCGCTTGAGATCTGTTCCTCCTCGCCCAGGGCAGTAAGCGGCACGGCGCCTTCTCTGAGTTCCGTGCCGGTTGCCGCGCGCTGTTTGGCACGGCGCATGCCCGGAAAAGAGAAACGGGTGAAGATGCTCACCAGCACCATGGCAATGCTGGCCCAGGCGAACAGGTTGTAGACAATGGAGTGAGCAAGGATATTGAACGGATTGCCCTGGATACTGCCGTTTTCCACCTGGACGGCGATAATGCCCAGCATCATTGCACCCCAGCCATTGAATATCGCTGATGACCATGCGCTGATGCCGACATTCTTGAGCACATAGGCTACCTGCTCACGTGCTACGCCATGGCGGCGTACCAGTTCAGAAGTGGCCGCACCCGAGGTGAGCATCGCCAGGTAGCTGTCGATGAACACCACTGACGCCAATGCACCGGCCAGTAACTGGATACTGATCGGCCCCTTGACGATACGCAGGCGTCCGGAAATCTGGTTGACTAAACCCTTCATGCCGCCAGTGAGCCTTGCGAGGTGAATCACACCGCTGATCATTACGGTGAAGATCAAGGTCCGCACGACTCCGTCGGACTTGAACACATCGACCACACCTTGCACTGCACTTTGCAATCCATGGCCTACGTGGAAATTTGAAAGGACCATGAACCCCGCTACACAGCCCACCACCAATGACAAAATCACCTGACGGGTAAAGATCGCCAGGCATATCGTTACCGCCGGGGACAGCAGCCCCCAGACACCCACTTCGTGCATCGCAAAGACCTCGAGTTTTGTTTTTATTCGAAAAGTGCTGTTGCAGCGATCGGTCGATCGCTTGCGCGCCTGGTTATCAGGCGTAAATGTCAGGTATCAGCGCTCCGGTATGAAAGGAGGTATCCGGCAAGACCGAGCACCGGCCCGGGGACGAGCAGCCATAGCGCATCGATGCCCACGCGCTCGAACAGCCAGGTGGTGCCGGCAATTGACACAACCGTGATCGCGAAACCGATGCTGTTCTGAATGGCCAGCGCACTGCCTACTGCGTCACGCGGACAGGCCTTGGCCGCGAGTGCGGAAAATTGCGGAGAATCGGCAACAACGGACGCCCCCCAAACAGCCAGTAAAAAAAGCAGCGCCCATGCCGGCAATACTCCAGCGACCAGCACGAAGAGCAGCCCGCAAAGGCCGGACAAGCCCAGCGAACCGAGGGCCACGCGCGCACTGCCCAGACGCTGCGAAAGCAGACCGCCAACCAGAGAGCCCAAAGCGCCAATGGCCATCACGCCGAATGACAACCCTGCGACACCCGCTGTGGGGTAAGCAGAAGCCAGGGACGTGCGACTGATGATTAGCGGGACAACGGTCCAGAACGCGTAGAGCTCCCACATATGGCCAAAATAGCCGAGCGCTGCCGCCCGGAAGCGGCTGATCCTGAAGGCGTCGAGGATGGGTCCGACCCGCTTGGTCGGGACGCTGACATTTCCATTGCGTGCGTGCGGACCATCACCGAGCATGCCGATCAGCAGGGCCCCCGCCAACGCAAGAGCCGAAGAGGCAGTGATGATCACCTGCCAGGGCAAATTGGCACCCACGAGCCTGAGGGCATGGGGCAACGCGGTACCCAGGGTCAGCATCGCCACCAGTTGCGCCAGCGCCAGCCCCGTGCGTTCAGGCGCCCAGCCGACAATCAACTTCATCCCCATGGGATAGATCCCCGCGAGCGTGACGCCGACACAAAAGCGCAGCACGGCACCGCTGACTAGCCCATCAGCCAGCCAGGCGAAGCCCAGATTGAACAGACCGCCAGCGATCGCGCTATAGACAAACAGCGTACTGGCGCGAAAGCGGTCAGCTGCGCCGCTGAGCGACAAGCTCAAGGTTCCCAGAATGAAACCCAACTGCACGGCATTGGTCAGCCAGCCGATATCGGCGGTGGAGGCATGCCAGGTGGTCATCAACGAGTCGGCGGCGCCGTTCGCGCTGAACCACAACGAGGTGCCGAACAATTGCGCGATGGCAATGATCGCCACTGGGCTCATCAGACGCAGAAGTAAACCTCGTAAACCTGCCGGGCTGGCAGTCAGGGCAAGACGCATTTCAGATATCCCCTTCCTGGCATTGCATGAAGGTGCAGGCGAGCCGGCCGACCTGTCGCCAAGTCAGCCAGTCTCGATAGGCACCGGAGGAATTTTCTGAATGTCAGCCTGCGGCGAGGCCGGTCAGCCAGCGAGTGTCGCGTGGCGAGGGACGACGGTGCAGTCTGCGGTCGAGCAGTGCCCTGGCCTTTTCCGCCTCGCCGGCACGCATCAGCGACACTAACAAAGTGTCCTGGACGATTTCACGCTGGGCACCGCTGCCGCCGATGCGTACCACTTCGTGAGCGACAGGTTCGAGAATCCGCGCACAATCCGCATAGTTGCCATTGGCAAAGGCCTGCAGTGCGTGGCAAACCGCAGGAACAACAGACCCCGCGCGCAGACTGCCATCGCTGACCAGAGTGCTCAACGCATTCGCTCGTTGTTCGAGTGCGAGCTGGTCCCCGGTAGCGGCAGCCAGCATGGCCATGTGAACGTCCGCGAAGGGGAAGCCCGGCTGTTGGAAGTAGTCGGCAGCGTAACGCGCAGCCTCATTCCACAGGCCCGCTGGTACTTCATGACCGTAAGCCTGCATACGCCACAGGAAGGAGGCGCTGTCACTGATGACGTTGATCGGCACGCCCATGGAAACTGGCGGCGCTACCTGCCCGGCGTAGATGCCCAGTGCCGTTTCCAGATCACCGCGTTCCAGCGCCACCAGCGCGCCGTGCCAGGCGATGTGGCCGTGCAATGTGCCGCTGCGATCATAACCCGGCAACCAGTCCTTGATGATTTCAGCCGCCTCGTCGTTGGCGCCGGCTTCATAGAGCACATGGGCCACCGCATGGACCGCGTTGACGTTATTGCGCCGCAGCTCCAGCGAGCGCTGAGTCATTGCTCGGCCGAGCTCAACGTTGCCGTTTTCGCCGTGGGCCCAACCTCGATAGTTGAGGAACCACCAGTCATCCTCGGGGAAGTGACGAGCGTGGCGTTCGCACAATTCGACACGTGCCTGGTCATGGTCGGCCATGCCGGAAAACGCGAACAGGCCAAACGCCCCCAGCGGCATCGACAGGATCACGATATCCAGCGGCCAGCGATCGGTATGCTCAAGTGCGCCGGCCAGCGCCATGGCCGCTTGCCCGTTGATTGCCAGGGACAGCACTTGCACGTGGCTGCGCTCACGCTCGGTGCCATTGATCTGCACCAGCTCCATGGCCTTGGCAATCTTGGCCTTCGCCTGAGTCGCCTCGGCACGTACAGCATGGAAGCGGGCACGCGCAGCAAGTGGTAGAGCAAAGTCCGGGTCGGCGGCTATCGCTTCATCGAGGGTTTGCGCGACACCCGGCCAGAGCGAGAGCAGCAGATCCACACCCGTCCGGTAGCGCTCGGCGGCAACTTCGGAAGAGGTCGAAAGGGGTAGGCTGTAACGGTCAAGACAGGCCATGTTGCGGGCAACTCCTATGTAGTTCCAAGCAGAAATGGTACGAGGTGACCGCTTTATAAAGATGCCCAGTGCGCGGTCGGGTGGGCCACCTCGTACTCACATTAGAACCCAATCAGTCTTGGCCAACTCTCGACTATCAGTCATATGATGTAGAGCACAAGCCATCCACCCGAACAACATGAATAAAGCGGCGACACGCATGAAATCGGCTCCGGTTGCCAGGCCTGATGTTTTGTCATCATGCACTTCAAAACCACTGTTTGCTCGGATCGTCAGATGAACTGGGACATCATCGAAGCGCCTCACGGCATTGCTTCGCCTCAACCGTTGAAAGTCCGTGCCCAATCCATTCCGGCTCGGCACAGCTTTCCCGAACATGCCCATGACTGGCACCAAATGGTCTATGCGATATCCGGTGTACTGACGGTCAACACCCAGACGGGTTCTTTCGTGATCTCGCCAGAACAAGCGGCCTGGCTACCCACCGGACTGAGTCACAAGGTCGGTTCGATGTACGGCGCCGAGTTTCGCAGCCTGTGGATCAGCGACCGAATCCCCTCGGGCTTGCCAGCGGATCAAGCGACGCTGTTTGGTGTTTCCCCCCTGCTCAAGGCGCTCATCATCGAAGCGACGCGTATCGAAGATGAACAGGAAGAAGCCGGATACGCAAGCCGCATCACTCAATTGATTCTGGACCAGTTGCGTCGTGCCACGCCCATTTCTACCGCCTTGCCCTGGCCGCGAAGCCAGGGCCTCATGAGGTTGTGCGAAACGCTGTACGCCGACCCGGCGGATACGACAGAGATGGAAACCTGGGCGAAAACGCTGGGCATGTCGGAGCGAACACTGGCCCGTCGTTTCCTCAATGAGACCGGATTCAGCCTGCGTACCTGGCGCAGACGCCTGCGATTGTTCCGCGCGATTGAACTCCTCGGAGGTGGGCTGGATGTCACCCGCACTGCGCTGGAACTGGGCTACGGTTCGACCTCGGCGTTCATTTATGCATTCCGCCAGGAATTGGGCAGCAGCCCGCAGGCCTATATGCGCGGTGATACTTCGAGCGCCCCGGGCAACTGAAAAGGAAAAAGTTTTTCTTTGTCGACTGCAAATCAATCCTGCGTTGCCGCCACCTTTCGAGGGGCAAACAATGTAGGAAGTGCGCGCTTCAAAACCTGCGGAACCCCAATGAAAACTTTCAGAATCGATTCGAACGTGGCGCGCCTGGCAATCGCCCAGGCGCTGGCCGGTGCCAACTCGACTGTGGTCTACGCCACCGGAGCAATCATCGGCAACATGCTTGCCCCCCACCCTTCCCTCGCAACCTTGCCCATCTCGGTGTTCGTCATCGGCATGGCGCTGGCTACTTTGCCCATTGGCTACGTCGGCCGCCGTTTCGGACGCCGCGTCGCGTTCCTGATCGGCAATACCTGCGGTGTCATTGTCAGTTTACTTGCCGCCTATGCACTATGGACGACTTCATTTGTGCTGTTCTGCATTGCCATGCTGTTTGGCGGTGCCTACGCCGCTGTTGTGTTGACCTTTCGTTTTGCCGCTGCCGAATGCGTCGATGAGCAAAACCGCGCAAGAGCGCTGTCCATGGTGCTGGCCGGTGGCGTGGCCGCCGGTGTTTTGGGGCCGCAACTGGTGAACGCTACCATGGACGTTTCGACCCACACCTTTGCCATCACCTACATCGCAGCCGCAGGATTTGCGCTGCTTTCAGCGTGGGTGTTGATGGGCGTGCGCTTCATCCAGCCGGCACCGGCGTCCATATCACAGCAACCGCGTCCGGTTGGCGCGGTGCTTCGTCAGCCGCGCTTCATCGTCGCGATGCTGTGTGGCGTGGTCAGCTACATGATGATGAATTTCATGATGACGTCTGCACCGCTGGCCATGGATCTGTGCGGCATCACCAGGGTGAACTCCAATTTCGGTATAGAAATGCACGTGATCGCCATGTATGCACCGAGCTTCTTCACTGGGCGGCTGATCAATAGATTCGGCGCGCCCTTCATCATCCAGTGCGGATTGATCCTGATCGGTGCTGCAGCGCTGGCGGGTATGGCCGGCGTGAGTGTCAGTCATTTCTGGCTGGCACTGGTACTGCTAGGTATCGGCTGGAACTTCGGCTTCCTCGGTGCCTCCGCTTTGGTCCTGACCTGTCACGCCCGCAAAGATGGTCCGCGGATCCAGGCCATCAATGACTTCGTGGTGTTTGGCACCATGGTGGTTGGTTCCTTCCTGTCAGGCGGCCTGCTCGACAGTTTTGGCTGGTCGACTGTTTCCGGAATGATTTTGCCGCCGGTCCTGATCGCCATGGCCGGCTTGTTCTGGCTGCAAAGCCGGCAACGGGATATGACCTGCGAGCCTCGGACCTGACTCTCGAAGTGAAGCGTTCGTCCCGGTAGCCCGGGGCGAATTCAGAAAATCAACACCTTATCCGCTTGCATTGTCCAGTCAGCCAGCTCTCCCGGTGCGGCACGCCGCACCCCGTCAACCAGCTCGGCGTCCTTCATCCCACGCGCATCCATGCCGTCACCACACAGTGCCACTTCACCCTTGCGCAGGACCTTTGCCAGGACCAGTTCGAGGTTGTAGTGCCCGGTCGGCACCCTCTGCCCTGCCCTGGCACAACCCACTGCATCGGACTGAAGAAAAACACGGACCTGCGCGTGTTTCTGTGCCGACAACGAGCCGGCCAAACGCAATGCATTGAAGGCACGCTCAGACCCGTAACAGCCATCGTTGATGATGAATAGAAATGCGCCCACAGCGACTCCTCATACGCCATAAACATAAAAAAGAGGAGAGGGTCTGGCCCACCTCCTCAAAGGTCCCGCAAGAGATTCAGGACTTTCAGTGACGCAGAATCTGACTCAGGAACGTCTTCGATCGCTCGGACTGCGGGTTGCTGAAGAACGCAGTCGGTTCGTTCTGTTCGACGATTTGCCCTTGGTCCATGAAGATCACGCGGTTCGCTACCGCCTGGGCAAAGCCCATTTCATGGGTAACACAAAGCATGGTCATCCCCTCCTCGGCCAGCTGGATCATGGTATCGAGGACTTCCTTGATCATTTCCGGGTCCAGCGCCGAGGTCGGCTCGTCGAACAACATGACCCGTGGATTCATGCACAGCGCCCGGGCGATTGCCACGCGTTGCTGCTGGCCGCCGGACAGCTGGCCGGGAAACTTGTGCGCATGCTCGGGAATCCTGACCTTGGTCAGGTAATGCATTGCCATTTCCTCAGCCTGTCGCCGAGGTACCTGACGCACCCAGATCGGCGCCAGGGTGCAGTTCTCCAGGATGGTCAAATGCGGGAACAGGTTGAAGTGCTGGAACACCATGCCGACTTCCTGACGGACTTCATCGATCTTGCGCAGATCGCTGGTCAGTTCGGTGCCGTCAACGACAATCCGGCCTTGCTGGAACTCCTCCAATCGGTTGATGCAACGGATCATCGTCGATTTCCCCGACCCGGAAGGACCGCAGATGACGATTCGTTCACCCCGGGTAACGGTCAGGTTGATATCGCGCAGCGCGTGGTAATTTCCATACCACTTGTTGACGCCAGTGATCTGTATCGCGACTTCCTGGACAGGCGCCGGGGAGACGTTTGAATGCTCGCTTTTCATTGTTTTTGACTCCTAGCGGTGATCGGTTTTGAGCCTGCGCTCCAGGTGGATCGAGTAACGCGACATGCCAAAGCAGAAGAGGAAGAACACGCCGCCGATGAACAGGAACAGCTCCCAGTAGATGCCCTGCCACTCGGTGCTCGCGCGAATCGCGGTGGACAGCGCAATGGGATCGAGCAGGCCGATGAACACCACCAGCGTGGTGTCCTTGAACAGGCCGATAAAGGTGCTGACGATCATCGGGATCGAAATTTTCAGGGCCTGGGGCATGATGACCAGGCGCTGCGCCTTCCAGTAGTTCAGACCCAAGGCTTGTGCCGCCTCCGTCTGGCCACTGGGCAACGCCGCCAGCCCGCCCCTGATCACCTCGGCCATGTAGGCGGTGGAGAAGATCGTCACCATGATGATCACGCGCAGGATCAGGTCGAACGACGTGCCGGGCGGCAAGAAGTAGTTGAGCAGCAGCGAGGCGGTGAACAACAGGGTAATCAGCGGCACACCACGAACGAATTCGATGAAGGTCACGCTCATCAACCGGATCAGTGGCATCGACGAACGTCGGCCCAAGGCAAGCAGAATGCCTAGTGGCAGGGACATGGCGATACCACTCACGCCGACCACAAAGGACAGCAGGAACCCACCCAGGTCACGGGATGCCACTGGTTCTAGCACCAACGGGAGCACACCCTGAAGATGCGTAGCTATCGGCTCCACAGCTCGCACCCACCAGAGTATCGAGACACCCACCGCACCGATCAGAGCGAGACCGGTTCCAAAGCGCCGCCCCAGGGAAAACACCCATGCAGCCATTGCCAGTCCGGCATAGACCATGCCCGGCGTCCACAGCGAACCACCCCAGATCAGCCAGAACGCCAGACCGGGATAGACAGCGCTGAACCAGAGCATTTTTGCCGGCATGCGTTTGAACAGGATCGGCCCAAGCGCGACGAACAGCAGCATGAAGGCAGCCAGCGGGCGCCAATAAGACACTGGTGGATAGAAGCCGAACACCAACTGTGGCCAGCGCTCGCGAATCACGCCCCAACAGGCGCCCGGCTCGCCGGCCAGCATGCGCCGACATTCACCCAGGGAATCAGCCTGCCACACCGAATTCGCCAGCCAAGGGAACACAGCCTGTACCAGCGCTGCGATCGTCAGGAGTGCAGCAACCGTGAGCAGACTGCTCCACCAGCCGTTGAACAACTTCGAGCGCATCCAATGAACTATGCCCCCCTGCCCTGCAGGCGGCTCGGCCTGCGCAAGCAATTGCTTGCGGGTCCAGGCGATGGATTGTTGTGTCATGTCAGCGCCCCTGCAATTTCACGCGGTTGTTGTACAGATTCATCAGGCCGGAGATCACCAGGCTGATAGTCAGGTAGATGATCATCATCAGCAGGATGCCCTCCAGCTCCCTACCGGTCTGGTTGATCGTGATCCCGCCCAGTGTCGAGCGCAGGTCCATGTAACCGACTGCCAGGCCGAGCGAGGTGTGCTTGGTGATGTCCAGGTATTGCGAGGTCAGCGGCGGCACGATCACCCGCAGCGCCTGGGGCAGGATGACCAGACGCATGGTGCGACCCGGACGCAGGCCCAAGGCATGTGCCGCCTCGGTTTGCCCCCGGCTGATGGACTGGATGCCACTGCGCACGATCTCCGCGATGAAGGCGCCGGTGTAAATGCTCAGCCCGATCCACATCGCAATCAGTGCGTTGCCGAGTTGCAAGCCTCCCTGGAAGTTGAAGCCGCGCAGCTGCGGATACCCCAGGTGAAAGCCGAGGACATACAACAAAGCCAGCATCGGCAATATCAGCACTGCAAGTCGCTTCCACCAGAGCACAGGGCGCTTGCCGGTGCGGCCTTGTACGCTATCGGCATGGCGACGCAGCAGGCAATCGAGCAACAGGCAGACAATCAACAGACCAATGATTGCCAACGTGTTGAGACCAGGCTGCACTACACCCAGATTCAGTACGCCCATATCGTGGGAAAACAGCGGCTCGGGAACGTAAATACCTCGGTTCGTGACGGCAATCGCCGTTTCGCTGATCCCCGCGCTTCGATAACTGCTCGGCGTCGGCATCGCTTGCGCCATCACTGCACCGATGATCAGGATGCACAACAGTGCAGGCACGTTACGGAACAGCTCGATGTACCAGCCCATCAGGCGCGAGACGATCCAGTTATCCGACAGGCGCAGTACGCCGGCCAGGACACCGATCACTGTCGCTGTCACGCAGGCCAGCACAGCCAGGATCAAAGTATTGAGCAAACCGACCAACGCCGCCCGGCCGTGTGTCATCTGACTGTCGTAGGCAATGGGTTGCTGATTGATGTCGTAGCCGGCGGCACTCCACAGGAAGCTGAAGGAAAAGTCTTTGCCCAGTACCGCGAGGTTGCGCACGGTGTTGTCCAGCAGCCAAGCCACGGCGAGCATCAGGCACATTAGGGCGATGATCTGGATGGTGTAGGAACGGTAACGTTTGTCATGCAACAGCATGCCCAGCGAGAAGGACGTCTGTTCGTCATTCTTGCGGGTCATCGTGAGGGTGGACATCGCGAATCTCTCCCAAAGGGTTGGGCAGACTACGGGCTCTTGATAGCCGTCAGCCTGCCCTTTGCGGCAAGGGTCGAACGACGCGCCGGAGGGCGCGTTGACTCAGCGGAACGGCTCGGCGTACAGCAAACCGCCCTGATTCCACTGGGCGTTCAGGCCTCGTTCAAGGCCGATGGGCGTGAGCTTGCCCAAGGAGTTGTCGAAGATCTCGCCATAGTTGCCGCCAGCGGCGATCGCGCGGCTGGCCCACTTGTCATCCAGCCCCAGCTGTTGGCCGAAGTTGCCCTCCTTGCCCAGCAGCCGGTTGACCTCGGGGTTGCCCGAGCTGCTGGCCATTTGCGCAAGATTGCCGGAGGTCACGCCCAGCTCTTCGGCAGCGATCAGGGCATTGAGTGTCCAGTGGACCACATCCGCCCACTGGTCATCACCCTGGCGAACCATTGGCCCCAAGGGTTCCTTGGAGATGAGTTCGCCTAGGACCATATGTTCATCCGGAGTTGCGAAGCTGGCCTTGGAGGCCGCGAGCCCGGAGACATCATTGGTGAACACGTCACAGGCGCCGGCCAGGTACTTCTGTTCGCCTTCGGCGGTGGAGTCGATCGGCACCGGTTCGTACTTCATGCCGTGGTTACGCGAGTACTCCGCCAGATTCAGTTCATGGGTGGATCCGGTCTGCACGCAGATCGAGGCGCCGTCCAGATCCTTGACCGATTTCGCTCCGAGCGACTTGCGCACCAGGAAGCCCTGGCCATCGTAGTAGTTGATACCGGCGAAGGTCAGCTTCAGATCCACGTCGCGGGTGAAAGTCCAGGAGCTGTTGCGGATCAGCAGGTCGACTTCGCCCGAGGCCAAGGCGGTAAAGCGAGTCTGGCCAGTAGTGGGTACAAAGTTGACCGCGTTGGCGTTACCCAATACTGCGGCTGCGACGGACCTGCACAATGCAACGTCCAGACCTTGCCAGGCGCCCTTTGCGTCTGGGGCAGACAACCCGGTGTTGCCGGTCGACACGCCGCAGTTGAGTTTTCCACGAGCTTGCACATCTTTCAGCGTACCGGCGCTGGCGAAGCCGGACACCAGGGCAGCAGCAAGACAGACCAGCGGAACGAGGGGGGACTTTCTCATCATGTTCACCTTTGTTGTTGTGATGTTTTCAAGGCGGCAGTACAGGGCACAGGTGCAGCAAAGGGCTCACGTTCGTCGCGCGAGCGCCTGTTGTCATGGGTAAGTCGGGTGGAGCTGCTCAGCGTTGCTGCACAGCTCGGGTGATGCGCTGGATCGCTTCGTCGATCGTCACGCGGCTGCAACCCAGGTTGGCCCGCATGAAGCCGCGGCCTTCCTGGCCAAACTTCTGGCCCTTGTCGAGCCAGACGCGTGCCTGGGTCAGCATGAATCTGTCGAGCGCTTCGGCGTCCATACCCAGGCCGCGACAGTCCATCCAGGCCAGGTACAGCGAATCCGTCGGCACCACCTTGATCTGTGGCGTCGCCGCGTGGATGGCTTCGGCAAAGTGAGCCTGGTTGCCGCGCACGTAGCCGAGCATCTGCTCCAGCCATGGCTCGCCGTGGGTATAGGCCGCCTCGGCCGCCACCATGCCGAGGGCATTGACGTAGCGATAAAGGTTGCGATCGTACTGACGGACCAGCTCTTCGCGGATCCGCTTGTTGGGGATGAAGATGTTCGCGGTCTGCAGCCCGGGCATGTTGAAGGTCTTGCTCGGTGCCGTGCAGGTGATGCTGTTCTGGGCGAACTGTTCGCCCAGCGAAGCGAACGGAATGTGCTTCTTGCGCGGATTGAGGATGATGTCCTGATGAATTTCATCAGAGAGCACCAGTACATTGTGGCGGGCACAGATCTCGCCCATTGCTCGCAGTTCTGCCTCCGACCACACATTGCCCGTCGGGTTATGCGGATGGCTCAAAATGAACAAACGAGTGTGCGGCTCAATCGCGGCTTCGAACTTGCGTTCGTCGAAGTGATAACGCTCGCCGTCGAAATCCAGTGGTGCCAGGGCCAAGCGCCGGCCATTGATTTGCGCATCATCGTGAAAGTGTACGTACACCGGCGGCTGGATCAGCACCGAATCGCCCGGCTTGGTAAACGCCTGGATGGCCGTCTTCATGGTGGTGATGATGCCGGAGGCCTGCATCAGCCAGTCCCGGGACACGTCCCAGCCGAAGCGTCGCCCTTGCCAACCGATCACCGCATCCACATAGGACTTGCGCGGACCGCCAGCGTAGCCAAATACGCCAAACTGCACGGCCTCGCTCAGTGCGTCGATGACTGCTTGGGGCGAACGGAAATCCATGTCCGCCACCCACATTGGAAGTGGATCAGAGGCACATTCTTGGGGTGTCAGGAAGTTGTGGCCATAGTCCCACTTCATGGAATTGGTGTGCCTGCGGTCGATGACTTCATCGAAGAGACAGGTGGCTTCGTTGCTGAGTTGCGATGTGAGTACCTGGGTATTCATCGTTCTTGGTATCCAGTCTGTTCACGAAAGATGAAGGCTCTCTTGCCTTGCAGTATTAGTAACAACATCGGATCATGAACAGAAATGGTATTACTTCATCAATCCATGAACTGGGTACATGAATGATCGACTTCCAGCACCTTTCGATCCTGCGTGAGGTTTCACGCACCGGCAGCGTTACGGCTGCCGCCGAGCGGCTGAACACCAGCCAGTCCGCCCTCTCCCACGCCATTGCCAAATTCGAGGAACGACATGGCATCAAAGTCTGGATGAAGGACGGTCGCAGCCTGCGTTTTACCCAGGCAGGCAGCTACCTGCTAAGCCTTGCCGAGCGGCTGCTGCCACAGGTGGAGCATGCTCAACGGGTGCTCTCGGATTTCGCTGATGGGCGGCGTGGTGCATTGCGCGCCGGCATGGAGTGTCATCCGTGCCAGAAGTGGCTGATGGGCGTCACAGGCCCTTATCTGCGGCGCTGGCCGGACGTCGACTTCGAGGTGTGCACAGCCTTTCGCTTCGATGGCGTGGCCGCGCTTACGGGCTTCGAGATCGACCTGCTGATAACCCCGGACCCGATCGATCAACCCGAACTGTTATTCACCCCGGTATTCGATTACGAACTGGTGCTAGTGCTGCACGAAGATCACGCGCTTGCGACAAAGCCGTGGGCTGATCCCCACGACCTGATCCAGGAAACACTGATCACCGTGCCAGTCAGCCTGGAGCGGCTGGACATCTACAGCCGATTCCTGGTGCCCGCCAATTGCCGTCCGCATCACCGGGTTACGGCGGAAACCACCGAACTGATGCTGCAACTGACGGCGGCCGGACGCGGGATCAGTGTGCTGCCGGAATGGCTGCTACATGAGGAAGGTCTGGGCCTGCCCTTGAAGGCCCTGCGCATCGGACCACATGGTCTGCACAAGAGCATTCACCTGGGCGTACGCAAGGCCGAAGCGCAGATCGACTACATTGCTGGCTTCCTCGACATCGCCCGTGAGCGGCAACCGGTGTAGGACGGGCGGTTATTCGTTGCCCATAGTCAGCACCATCCGAAACTTAACGGCACCAGACCTCACGCGCTGATAAGCCTCCCATGCGCTTGCCAGCGGCAAAGTCTCGATTTGCGCACGAACGTCCGTCATCAGGCTGAAATCTAGGGTTTTCTCCGACTCAAAGGGTGTCCCGGTAATGCTGCCCTGAACACTACGCTCACCACCCACCAGTGTGCCGGGCATGATACTCAGCGGCTGTCGGCCGACACCGACCACCAGCAAGCGTCCCTGAGGGGCGAGCGCCGGCATCAGTGCAGAGACCGCGTCGCTGTCGGTGATGGTGGTAAGAATGGCATCGGCACCACCCATATTCCGCAGTCGTGAAACTGCATCTTCAACCTGGGTGTCGATGTAGTGATGAGCACCTAGTTGCAGCGCGTGCTCGGCGATATCAGCACCCCGCCCGACTGCCACAACCCTGAACCCCATCCTGCGGGCATATTGCAGTGCCAAATGCCCCAGCCCGCCGATCCCCTGGATCGCCACCAGATCGCCCGCCAGAGCCCCAGACTTGCGCATGGCATTGAAGGTCGCAATGCCCGCGCATAACAACGGAGCGGCCTCCACGGAGCCAAGTGCGTCGGGAATCGCCACTAGCCCAGTTGCCCGTGCGAGCATCATTTGCGCGTAGCCGCCGTCCCGCGAACTGCCAGTCACAGGCTGGTCTTTACATAGATTGAAATACCCACGTCGACATTGTTCACACTCCTGACAATGACCACCCAAACGGCCGATACCAACGCGCTGCCCTACATGCCACGCCTTGGGAATGCCCGCACCGAGTTTCATCAGTCGCCCAACAACTTCATGGCCCGGCACCCTGGGCAATTGCACATCTGACTCCAATCCGTCGATCACACCCGCATCGGCGCCGCAGATGCCACAGGCGTGAACTTCGATCAGTACCTCACCGAGACCCGGTTCCGGAACTTCCCGCTCAACCAGTTCAAGCACACCTGGCCGACTGACCTGCATTGCCTTGTACGTATTACGAGTCATAACGAAGTCACCTGCGATTGATGAACTGTCTTTACTGTTCGCGGAAGCGTCACTCTGATACTGCCCTTGTAGGATTTCTCATGTCCCCATGGGCACTTAAGAACTGCCTCCGAGTTACAGAAGCAGTTCTTAATTCAGTGTCAGGAGGCTAGATCCAGCCCTCGCTGAGTGCAAAGCATTAAATTTTGTGCACGTAGACAGATTTCTTGCGTTGACTGAAACGTTGTCATGTGAACGGAGCTTTCGAAGTTCCAGCGCAATTATGACGAGCGGTGATTGCTTGCAACTGCCTGCCCAACGCCAGTGGTCCGATGCGGCGACGGATGGGGCTAGCCCTGCCACAGACGGTTAAGGCCGCTGCGCAGATCGCGTTTGAGATCGTCCATATCCTCCAGGCCGATTTGCAGGCGCAACGCCATGCCATTCGGCGCCCAGCGGGTGGCCGTGCGATAGTCAGCGCAATTGAACGGAATGATCAGACTTTCAAAGCCGCCCCAGGAATAGCCCATGCCGAAGATCGACAGGTTATCCAGCATCGCCGCGAGGTTTTGCTTCGTATAACCCGGCTTGAGAATCACCGAAAACAAACCCGTGGACCCGGTAAAGTCGCGTTTCCAGATCTCGTGGCCAGGGCAGCTCTCGAAGGCCGGGTGCAATACGGTTTCGACTTCCGGCTGCATGGCCATCCAGCGCGCCATCTCCAGTCCACGGTGCTGCGCTTCCTTCAAGCGCAGGTGCAGTGTGCGCAACCCGCGCAGGGCCAGGAAACAGTCCTCCGCGCCCGGCAGCATCGCCATCGAATCGTAGGTCTTGCGCAGCTCCGGCCAGGTGGCTTCGTTCGCCGTCACCAGTCCCATCAGCAGGTCCGAATGCCCACCCAGGTACTTGGTGCCGGCCTCCACCGCCAGATCGCAACCATGATCGTGGGCGCGGAAGAACATCGGCGTGGCCCAGGTATTGTCGATGATGGTCTTGATATTGCGCTGCCGTGCCACACGAGTAATTGCCGGCACATCCTGCACTTCCAAAGTCTGCGAGCCGGGCGACTCAAGGAAGATGGTCGAGGTGTTGGGCCGCAGCAGGTCGACGATGCCGTCGCCGATCAGCGGGTCGTAATAGCTGATCTCTACTCCGAACTTGTGCACCAGGTGGTCGCACAGTACGCGGGTGGGCCGGTAGACGGTGTCCGGCATCAACAGGTGGTCGCCGCTCTTGAGCGTGGTGAACAGCGCCAGGGCCAGTGCACCCAGACCCGACGGCGAAATGACCGTGCCGGCGGCACCGGAAATCTCGCTCCAGGCAGTTTCCAGGCTTTCAATGGTCGGGGTGCCCAGGGTGCCGTAGGCAAAACGTGCCCGGGAATGCTCGAGGTCTTCCATCGTCTTGAAGACTACGGTCGAACCGCGATACACCGGCATGTTGACGAAGCCTAACTGCAGGTCATGGTCGCGCCCCAGCCGGGTCAACCGGGTGGCCATCGAGAATTCGTGCGAGGTATCTTTCATGTCTTGCTCATTCATCGATGCGCCCGCCTGTTCCGTGGCACAGGCAAGCGCCGTTAACGGAAGGTTGGCTTACTCGAAAAACTTGAAGAACGGCGACGCCATCAGCAGTACGCCGTATAGCGCGACGTAGTACACGGCCTTGCCGCGCAAGTTGCGCAAGGCTTCGACTTTCCATACCAGGTAGCACGGTACCAGGCAGGTAGTAATACCGAAGATCGGCCCCACCAACTGGAGGATCAGCATGGTCGAGAAGTTGCCCAGCACCCACAGCCAGAGGAATACGACAATCGCCAACGTCAGCACCAGGCCGAGCTTGCGCTGGTTGATGGCGCACTGCTCGGCGCGGCGGCTCAGCAGGTTCATGACAATTCCCTTGAGGGCTTCATGGAAGCCCAGGTAGATACCGAAGAACGCGCTCATGATGGCGAAGACATTAAGCATCACCGACATGATCTTCACCCACGCCCCCGGCATCACCTTGGCGGCGATCGCCAGGGCCGAGATGTTCTGCGCCAGGGCCTGCTCGGCATCGGCCTTGCTCACCGAGAAGGCGAACGAGAATGCGAAGAACAGCACCGCGACCACAAGAATGATGTAGGCGATCCGATTGACCCGTACGCTGCGGTAGGCCGCCACGTAGCGGTCGCTCTCGAGCTTGCGGTAAGCGATGTTCATCGGGTTGAGGATTTGCACGTACAGGATAGAGAACAGTGCGAACGGCAAGGTGAGGAACACATCGCGCAGAAACGTTGCGAAATCGCCCAGCGGCATGACATTGCTGAAATCCCAGTAAGGCACCATGACCACCGCTAGCAAGACGATGATGCCGAACTTGACCATGATCATCGGTCCGGCCACCTTGAACAGCAGACGCTCACCCTGGGCCGAGATCAACACCAGCAGGGCGATCACCAACAGCCCGTACCAGCCTTGCTTGGCCAGCGACTGCTCGGTCAGGCCGAAGGTCTGGAAGTAAGAGGCGCTGTCGTAGGTGATTGAACTGGCATAGGTGAGGATGCCACCCAGCAGCATCACGAAATATATGCTGCCCAGCGCCACCCCCCAGTTCTTGCCCAGATAATGGCTGATCGCTCCGGCATAGTCTTCGCACTGTTCGGATTGAATCAGGGTGCGCAGGAACAGGTTCTGCAAGTGGTAGACCGCCGGGTACGACAACAGCACCGCCGTGAGAAACGCATACAACCCCTTGAGCCCTATCTGCACCGGCATGAATACGATGCCTGAGCCGATTGCCATCCCCACACAGAGGACAACCCAGCCGAAGTCGTAACCAGTAAATGGGATTCTTGCGGACGAGCGAATGCCGTCACCGAGAACGAGGCTCGACGTTTTCATGATTACACCTTTGATTGTTGGACTTATTGGCAGGTTTGAAACGTGTTGCTGTTGGACGCGCTGGCCCGGACCCTGTGGCAACGCGCTTATTGGCACGAGCGCCAAGGCGCTCTGGTTATCCGCTCAGAGCGTCATGACCATTTCATGCCAAGCCATTCCACCGTGGTCCGATGGCGAAGGCCGCAAGTACTGGTAGCCCATCTTGCGGTACAGCTCTACATGCTGTTCCTTGCACATCAAGTGGATGGTCTGCTTATCCAGAGCCTTCATCTGTTGAATGAACTTGTTCATCAACAGCTTCGAATAGCCCTTGCCCTGGTAGTCTGGGTCCACCACCACCGACATGATCACGACGTTAGGGGCCACCGGGTCATGGCCGACCAGTTCCTTGAACGCTTCGTCGGACATCACCACCTCGTGGGCGCAACCACTGTTGATGAAGCCAACGACCTTGCCCTCCACTTCGAGAATCAGAAAGCCTTCCGGATACTGCTCAATACGGGTGCGGATCTTTTCCAGAGTGGCGGCTTCGTCACCTTCATACGCACCGATTTCAATCTCGTAACAACGTTCAGCGTCATCGGGGACAGGCTGGTGAAAACGTGGGGTGTTCATGGATATGCTCCTGAATGTGAACGAACAACAACGGCATGGTAAATGAACCGATAGCTGTATACGCTGCATTCTTTTCAGCACAAGATGCAGCTTATGCACTCAGAATTGCGCAATCTCGATCTGAACCTGTTACTGGTATTCGATGCCATCTATCGACACCAGAGCGTGGTGCTGGCCGCGGACGAACTCTCCCTGAGCCCCTCGGCCTGTAGCCATGCCCTGACACGCCTGCGCCAAGCGCTCTCCGATGATCTGTTCGTGCGCTACGGCAGTTCGATGCATCCGAGCCTCCTGGCCGAACAGATTGCCGACGATGTGTCGGCGGCCCTGAGCATCCTCGGTACACGCCTGAGCGCGCGTCGGCATTTCAAACCCGCCGAAAGTAACGAAACGTTCATTCTCGCCGCCACCGACTTCACCGCGTTCGCCATCCTGCCGTTACTGATGCGGCAACTGAGCAAACAGGCGCCGCACATCAAGGTGCAAGTGGTCTATTCGGCGCACCGGGACGCCCTGGACGATCTGGCCGCCGGGCGAGTGCATTTCTCGCTCGGGTTCACCAACCATGCCGAGGAACATTTCGAGGGGGTCGAGGCCATCAACTGCTTTGCCGATGACTACGTGGTGCTGGCCAGTGCCAGCCATCCGCGTCTGTGCGATACATTGAGCATCGAGCAGTATCTGGCGGAGCGCCATGTAGTGGTGCTGCCCTGGTCGGATTCGGACAGTGTCATCGACAATGCCCTGCGACAGCAGGGTATGCAGCGCAATGTCTGTGTGCAGTTGCCCAGCATGATGGCTGCCCCATTCATTGTCGGGCACTCGGAATACCTGGCCACCTTGCCCCGGCGCGCGGCGCATCACTTCATGGACACCGCATCACTTCGAGTGCTTGAAGCCCCTTTCCCCTCCCCGACCTATTACCTCAAGGCTTTCTTTCATCCGCGCTATGCCGCTGGCGCAAGCCATCGCTGGTTGAGGGAGCAAATTGAGTGGACATTCGCCAAGCAGGCTGCCAAGCCATGAATCCGCGGCAGATCAACTCGATGATCCTGAATCGGCACGGGCGCCAAATCGAAGGTGCGTGCAACAAGGAGGTGAATCGCCCCCGGTTTTGTCGACAGTGAGTGGCCGCTCTCTGCCAATCATGACAGGCGGAAACCGGCCAAAAGCGGACGGTTTAAACGTCTACAAGCCGTTCTGTGCCGCGTCGTTTTTAGTCGTAGAGCTGGTCGAAGTCCAAGCATTTCTACTGATATCTAAGTCGCTCACCTGCGGCCAAAACGAAACCGAGCGGAAAATCGTAATTGCAGGGTTCGTCTTCGGGTGGTGACCGACCTATTTGATAGAACCTAACTGTCCAAAGGGTAACTGACGCAGGGCATGCAAAATAACGCCTCGGCACCATTCGCACTGATCATGTTTCGACCATTCACCGGTGTAGCCGCAGACGTGGCTGGTGTTTGACCAATTGTTGAGTGTTATTGACGAGTTGTTTACACAATGACGGAGCGGTCCAACTTTAAGTTAACGCCAGGGACTGTCCACCAGACTGGACGTTCGTGAGCACGCTGCGCAATCACTCAAATTATCGAGCGTATGGTCCCGCCTTCCATGCGCATCGCCATGCCATTGAGCGCAGGTGACGCGGCCAGGTGCAACACGCTGTTGGCCACTTCCTCGGGTTCAATCAAGCGACGGATCAGTGATGTCGGCTCGGTATCATCGAAGTAATCCTGAACCACTTGCTGCGTACTGACGCCTTTTTGCTCGGCGATTTCCCGATGATATCGCTTCACAGCATCGGTAGAGGTGGGGCCTGGCAATATTGAGTTGACCCTCACAGCCGTGCCTTTGGTCAGCTCTGCCAACGCTCTGGAAACACCCAGCAGGCAGGTTTTCATCGCGCCGTAGTGAACCATCCAGGGCTGTGGCTTGACCGCCGACTCACTGCTGATGAACACGATGGAACCCTGACCGCGATCAAGCATCGCTTTCATCACCAGCCGAGTCATGCGCACGCCACTCATGACATTGACGTTGAAATAGTGAAACCACTGAGCATCATCGGTTTCAAAAAAGTCGCGCACCTCAAAGATGCCGACGTTGTTGATCAGAAAGTCGATGGGACCGGCCTCGATGGCAAGGACCACCAGACGCTCGGCCGCGCCTTCCTCGGTCAAATCGGCGACCATCCCCCATGCGTGATCCCCCAATTCCGCGACCGCCTCTGCAACCTCCTTTTCATGAAGTCCGCTGATGACTACGCGAGCGCCCTCCAAAATGAAGCGCTGAGCAATGGCCTTGCCGATGCCCGTTGCGCCGCCGGTGATCAGCGCGGTTTTTCCAGCCAGTTGGTAATCCATGGGAGCTGCCTTCTATTGTCGTTATGCGCACCATCATGCCCCAGCCCCTAGACGAGAATAATCAAAGGTTGCTGAAAACTGATTTCACGAACGACTGAAAGAATCACGGCTATCCAGCCACTAACTGCGGCGCCAGCTTATCCAGCAGGAAGTCGATAAATACGCGTACACGCTGGGGCAGTTGCTGCCCTGGGCCTATGAAAACGGCATGAATCGCTTCGGTTTCACCGCAATCGTAGTCCTCCAGAATCGGCACCAGGCGCCCTGCTTCCAGATCTTCATGGATATGAAAATTCGCCAGCCGGGCTATTCCCAACCCCGCCAGCGCCGAACGACGCATGCTTTCGCCATCGCTCAGGAGCACATTGCCCTTTGGCTCGATCTCGATGCGTTGGCCATCTAACCCACGAAACGCCCAGGCCTGAGAATGCCGATGAAAACCGAAGCCCAGTCGATTGTGCCGTTGCAACTCTTCGAGATTTTCCGGCCGTCCGAAACGCGCGATGTAACCCGGTGAAGCCACCGTAATCATGCGGCTCTCACCCAAGCGCCGCTGAACAAGGCTCGATTCCTTCATCGGACCGGTACGGATAGCGATGTCAGCACGTCTTTCCATCAAATCGACGACTGTGTCGGTCAGCTCCACATTGAGCGTGATGTCCGGATAGGCCAGGAAAAACTCGGGTAACAATGGCAGCAGGCAATGCAGGCCAAAAGGCAGATTGGCGTTGACCTGGATCAGTCCGCTGGGTTTGCTGACGTTACCGATATCGCGCTCGGCAGAGTCGATCAGTTCGAGAATGCGCAGGCATTCGCTGTTGAATCGCTCGCCCTCTGCAGTGAGTTCCAGGCGTCGTGTTGAACGATGCAACAGCCGCGCCCCCAGGCGGACTTCCATGCGACTGATCAATTTGCTGACGGCCGATGGCGACATGTCCAGTTGCCGTGCAGCCTCGGAAAAAGTCCCGGCATTGACAACCCGAGTGAAGACTTCCATTTCACCGGATCGATTGATGTCTTTAATATTGATCACGAACTAAATTCACAGATGATTGTCTTTAAAACAGTCTAGCTCATAAATAGTGCCGATCGTATGGTGAGGTGTTCCTGAAACTGGAATATCTGTCCTTTACCGAAATGAAGGACAGAAATCACACACGATACGAGGACAAGACATTGAAAATTTTCGTTACTGGCGTGACCGGCTACATCGGCGGCTCCGTGGCCAAGTACCTGGTCGATGCAGGCCATGAAGTCAGCGGTCTGGTGCGTAACCCGGAACAACGCAGCGCGTTGCAGGCACTGGGTATTACGCCTGTGCTGGGCACGCTGGATGATGCGTTCATTCTCGGCGAGCAGGCGCGTCTGGCCGATGTGGTGGTCAACGCCGCAAACTCGGACCACCTGGCCTCAGTGCAAACCTTTATCCGGGCCTTGAGTGGCAGTGGAAAGGTACTGTTGCACACATCGGGCTCAAGCGTCGTCGGTGACGATGCCCGCGGCGCTTACGAGCGCGCCGACATCTTCACCGATGAGACTCCATTCACGCCGATGGACATCCGCAAGGATCGGGTCGAGATCAACCAGATCGTGCGGCGCGCCGGCGTCGAACAGGGGATTCGCAGTATCGTGTTCTGTCCGACCATGATTTATGGGGAGTCCCTGGGCCTGCCGTCGAAAAGCGATCAACTGCCCAAGCTGTTTGCCCAATCTCGCAAGTACGGTGCTGGCGCTTATATGGGCGCCGGGGTGCATCGCTGGTCCAACGTTCACATTGTGGATCTGGCGGAGCTCTATCGACTGGCCATCGAGAAAGCCCCATCTGCATCAATCTTCTTCGCCGAAAACGGCGAAGCATCGTTCCTTGAAATCGCCACGTCCATCAGCAAGGCGCTGGGTTTCAAAGGCGATACTCAAAGCTGGCCAGCGGATGAAGCCATCGCTGAACTGGGGGATTGGGCTCGATTCGCCATTGGCTCCAATAGTCGCGTTCGCGCGGTAAACGCCCGCGTTCTGCTGGGCTGGAAACCTCGGCGCGAATCAATTCTGCAATGGATCGAAACCAGCGACGTTCAGTGGTAACACTCCTTTCCCCTGAAATCCGGCCCTAAAAAACGTGCGACGAGGACGTTCTTCAATGAACGCCCTCGCCGCACGCCAGGCCAGGTAACCTAAAAAGAACCTTTGTTAACCCAAGACTTCGAACGCCACGCTTTCGATGCCGGCGGCATCCAGACGGTAGTGTTTGTATAGGTGGGTTGGGGGCGCGATCAGACTGTACTCGTCATAGATGCCATGACGCCGCACTTTGACAGCAACACCCGATTCAGCGATGACTTCACAGACCGCCCCGCCCAACCCGCCAATGATGTTGTGTTCTTCCACGGTAAGGATGGCTCGGCTGTTGCGCGCTGCCGTCAGCACCGCCTCTCGGTCCAGGGGCTTGATGGTGGTCATGTCGATCACTCCCACTGAACGTCCGGCGGCATTCAAGGCACGGGCCGCCTCGAGTGCCGGGTGCACCGTGGAGCCCGTTGCGATGATGGTCAGTTCGTCCCCGGTCGAATGTACCGTGGCTTTACCGAAAACGAACTCAGGAACGGTTTCATACACCACCGGATCGCGGCCGCGCTGGATACGGAAATAGATCGGTTGCGGATAGTTCGCCGAAGCGAGAATCGCAGCCTTCAGCTGATTGCCGTCGGCCGGAGCTACCACCGTAAGGTCGGCAATCGAACGCATGATCGCCAGGTCCTCGGTGGCATGGTGAGACGTGCCATAGAAGCCTAGGGAAATACCGGCGTGGTGCCCGATCAGACGTACCGGCAGCGCCGAATAGGCGACATCCATACGAATCTGTTCGCAGCACAGCAAAGGAAGGAACGAGGCAAACGTCGCGACGAAAGGCTTCATGCCCACCGCCGCCATTCCGGCAGCGGCGGACACCATGTTCTGCTCGGAAATGCCGAATTGCACAAAGCGCTCAGGATGCAACCCAGCGAATTTCGACAGGCCGTTTGAGTACTGCAAATCCGCGGTGCCGGCCACCACGGGCTCGCCCTGCTCGACCAGCTCGATCAAAGCATCCGACAAGGCATTCAGGCTGGGAATCTGGCTGTTCAGTTCCCGGTACTGCCAGGAGTTTTTGGACAGAGGTGCGGTATTCATGGCTTAGATCACCTTGCTTTTGATTTCGTCGATAGCGCGCTGCGCGTCTTCAGGATCGAGATATCCCAAATGCCAGCCCGGCTCGGTTTCCATGTAAGACACGCCTTTGCCCTTGACGGTATTGGCGATGATGCACACCGGTTGCGTGCGCGAGGTGTCGGCCTTGAGGCGACGCAACAGGCATGTGACGGCGGCCAGGTCGTGACCATCTACGACATGGGTTTCCCAACCGAATGCGATCCATTTGTCCGCCAACGGCTCGACGCCGATGACATCGTCGACGTTGCCGTCGAGCTGATAGCCATTGCGGTCGATGATCGCCACCAGGTTTTGGGTTTTATGGTGGGCCGCCGATAACGCTGCCTCCCAGACCTGACCTTCCTGCATTTCTCCATCGCCGAGCATGACGTAGGTGGTGAACGACTTACCGAGCATCCGTCCGGCCAGTGCCATGCCCAACCCGCCGGACAATGCGTGGCCGATGGAGCCGGAGGAAAAGTCCACGCCAGGGACTTTGCGCATGTCCGGATGGTCGCCCAGCGGGTTACCCAGGCGTGTGTAGTTATCCAGAATCTCTTTCTCGAAGAACCCCCACTCCACCAGGACCGGGAACAACCCGACCGCCGCATGTCCCTTGCCCATCATGAAGCGGTCGCGGTCGGGCCATTTCGGTTCGGCAAACCGCAGGTCCATCACGTCGTAATACAGCGCGGCGAACAGCTCGGCCGCCGAGAACACCGAGGTGTAGTGCCCGACTTTGGCGATCTCGATCAGCCGGATCGTTTCCAGGCGAATGAACTGTGCCTTTTCCCGCAAGCGGGCCAACTCCTGGTCGGTCAGTTCGAAGTCGTGCTCAACGCTTTCGCGCAGGTCCTGCCTTGTCAAATCGTTCATATATCCTGTCCAGGCGCATTACCAAAGTTTCGGCCACATCCGGGATGCGGCCGTAAAAGCCCAGCGCAATCGCGATCAGACGATCACTGCGCTTTCAATCGAGGGGTCATGTAATCGTTGAGACGCGGCATCACCTGTTGCGCAGTCAGCTCCATCGAGCGTCGCCACAGGTCCTGGTCATCCCATTCATGGAAGGTGGTCATCAGGGTGCCGAACGGCCCGGTCTGCTCGCTGAACGCGACCAGTTGTTCGGTGACGGAGTTGACGTCGCCGTAGATCACCATTTCCTTGATGCAGTGATCCACCGTCACTTCCTCGTCCGTCATGTCGGGACGAGTCTTGAATATCTTGGTGTAATGGTTGGTGGCCAGGTTATCGATCATGTAATCGAAATAGCGACGCAACGTGCAGCTCTGCTGAGCCAGGTAATCCTCGGCCTGGGCCTGGGAGTCGGCGACGAATACTGAACGGGCCACGCGCCAGTTGTTGGCGTCAGCCTTGAGCCCGACACTCTCAGCCCCCTGACAGTAAGCCTGCCAATGAGAGGCAACGGTCGCCGTCGGGTTGAAGTTGGCAGACATCAAGTCCCAGTCCATGGCGCCGGCGAGTTTTGCCGTCCCGGAAAACGGACTCATGGCTGTCGTCGCTACCCGTGGAAAAGGCTTCTGGAAGGGCTTGGGCATATAGCCGATTTCCAGCTCATGGTGCACCGAATCCTTGAGACTGACCTGACAATGCCCTGCCGAGAAATCATAGGGTGCGTCCGAACTCCAGATCGCCCGGATCATCTCGTAGCAGTCGACCATCATCTGCCCGCGATCCTTGCCGTTACTGCCGTAGACCTCGAAGTCGGACGCCAGCCCGCCCGGGCCGATGCCCATGATGAAACGTCCTTTCGACATATGGTCGAACATGGCCGCATCCGCGGCGATTCGCGCCGGAAAATGGTGCGGGAGATTCAATACGCCGGTGCACAGTTTCATGCGTCGGGTCAGCGGAATCAGCGTAGACAGAAATTGCAGTGCGTTGGTGATTGGCTCGGTGCGCTGCGATGTGTGCTCGCCGACCCAGAGTTCGTCGAAACCGACGCTGTCGGCATGTACGGCACAGGCAATATCCTGATCGTACATCTCGTGATAATCCCAGCCCTTGTGATGAAGGGGCTGCATGAACATAGCGAGTTTCATGTCGTTCTCCTGCTGTTTTCAGTGACTGGCGTGCTGCGAATATTTCTGCACAACACACCGTTTTCATGTCGCGCACTCGTTTCGCAGGCGTGCCAATGCCGGCGCTGCAAGTCGCAACGTGCAAGGTATGGATAGAGTTTTAGGAGCCGCTTGCGCGGCCCGTCATCAAGCGGTGGCCAAAGTCATGATGCTGTCAGGGGCAATCTGCGGCCGATGCAGGATGCCTTGGGAGCAGCCGCGCGCCATGACCATCACCCGATGGGACAGGCCGATGACTTCTTCCAGGTCGGAGCTGACGATGATCACCGAAACACCGGTTTTGGAAAGATCGATGATCAACTCATAAATCGCCGCCCGTGCGCCCATGTCGATGCCGCGGGTGGGCTCATCCAGAATGATCACTTTCGGATTGCGGGCGATCCATTTGGCGATGACGACTTTCTGCTGGTTGCCGCCGGACAGTTTGTCGAGCATCTGTCCTGCCGAGCCCTTGATCCCCAGCGTCGCGATTCGCTCTCGAGCGAACGCGGCCATCCGCTGGTGGGCCACGATTCCATACGAACTGAGGCTATCGAGGTTGCAGTAAGCCAGGTTCTCAGCGATGGTCTGATTCAGAATCACCCCTTCGGTCTTACGGTCTTCGGGAATCAACACGACCCCGGCATGGATCGCCGCCTGCACGTTGTTGGCCGGCAACGGCCGATCATCCAGAAGCACTTCGCCCTGACTCACCGCACTCAACCCGGCTATCGCCTGAACCAGCTCGGTGCGGCCGGCACCGACGATGCCGGCAATACCAAAAATTTCCCCGGCCCTGACCTCGAACGACACATCGTGGAAGCGACCGGACTTGTCCGATAGCCGATCAACACGCATTACCCCGGCGTCACGGGGCTCAGGCAGTTCCGGGAACAACCGCTCGATCGGTCGCCCGACCATTTGCGACACCAGCACGCTGACATCGGCGCGACCGCTGTCATGACGCGCTATAAGGTGGCCATCACGCATGACCACAACCTTGTCGGCGATCCGGGCAATCTCGTCCATTCGATGACTGATGTAGATGAATGAAACGCCCTCTTTCTTCAGCTCCTCAATCTGCTTGAACAGCAACTCGGTTTCGTCTTTACCCAAGGCGGCCGTAGGCTCGTCAAGGATCAGCAAGCGCGAGTTGAGTGTGAGCGCCCTGGCAATCTCCACTAGTTGCTGGGCTGCGATCTTCAACTGGCGAACCGGAGTTTGTGGAGAGATGTCCAGGCCAAGGCGCCGCAGTTGTTTCTCGGTTTCGCGGTGCATTGTCTGACGGTCGATCATGCCTCTGGAAATCGGCAAATGACCGAGAAAAACGTTTTCCGCCACACTTAAGTCCGGCAGCAAATGAATTTCCTGATGAATCATGTTGATGCCCTGCGCCATGGCGGCTCCCGGACCATTCGGCGCATAGGGCTCGCCGGCCAGGAACATTGATCCTTTGGAAGGAGCCAGCGCTCCGGCAACGATTGAGGAAAAGGTCGACTTGCCTGCGCCGTTTTCCCCCAGCAACGCCACCACTTCTCCATAGCCGATATCGAGACTGATGTCTTCCAGCACCCGAACCGAGTTGAATGACTTGCCGATGTTGCTGGCCCTGAACAACGGTGCCTGAGCGAATTTGATCGCATTCATGACGTGACCTCCTTCACCGCACTCAAGGGTGCTGTTCAAGAAAGGTCGCCACGTTTTCACGCGTGGTGACGAAGGCAGGCAACAGTTGAGTCCTGTTGACGGACTTGCCTTGCTGCAGATCCGCCGCAGTGCGCAAGGCCAGGCGCCCCATTTCCACAGCCTGCTGCGTGATGGTCATATCCATCTTGCCGTCGCGAATGGCTTCCAGGGCCGAAGGCAACCCGTCATAGCCGAAAACCCAGACCTTGTGATCGATATTGGCCACCTTGACAGCCTGCGCGGCCCCCAGCGCCGGTGCATCCGAGCGCCCTATGAACACGTTGATTTTCGGGTTCTTCTGTAGCATGTCCTGCGCCACTTTGAAGCCATTGTCCTGAAGCCAGTCGGTGGGCTTGCGGTCTATGATTTTCATGCCGGGGGCATCGGCCAGAACGGCATCCAGGCCTTTGGCTCTGGCGACTTCCGTCGAGTCACCAAGGGTGCCCTGAAGCAAACCAATCTCAGCCTGACCACCAGTCAGCTTGATCATTTGCCGCGCCAACTCACCGGCTGCAGCCAGGTTATCAGTGGAGATGTAAGCGTCGCACTCGACGTTTTTCGGGAAGTTGTCGATGCAGATCACCGGTATGCCCTTTTGCCGCGCCAGCCGTACCGGCACGGCAGAAGCAGCGCTTCCGGTGGCGGTGTAGAGCAGCACATCGATGCCCTTGCTGAGCATGTCCTGAATCTGGCTGACTTGCCGCGCAGGGTCGGCCTGGGCGTCGGCAACCAGCACATTCTTGATGCCGAGGTTTTTGGCCTGTTCCATCACGCCATCGCGCACCATCAGGTAGAACACCCATTGCAGGCTCGGAATGGACATTCCGACTGTTATCTCATTCGCAGGCTTACTCTGTGCAAACACATTCGTGGACAACAGGCAGCCGAGCAGCGGCAGCCACAGAAAACGCGCTGAAACAGAAGTCAGGTTCATGTTTTTATCCTTGTTGTTTTGGCAGGTAGACGACGGCCGTTCGGATCGACAACCTGAGTTCAGTCAGTCTTGCGTTTGAGCAGGTCAAGCATCACGGCGAAGGCGATGACGGCGCCGATGACTACTTGCTGGACGAAAGGGGAAATCCCGGCCAGATTCAAGCCATTGCGCAGCACGCCGATGATCAACACGCCGATGATGGTGCCGACCACACTGCCCGCCCCGCCCTTGAGGCTGCCGCCGCCGATTACTACCGCGGCGATCACATCCAGCTCATAGCCGACTCCGGCGCCAGCACCAGCGGTGTCCAGGCGCGACGTCATGATGACGCCGCCCAGGGCCGCGCAAATCCCGCAGATGATGTACACGGCGCTTGTATAAGCCTTGACCCGGATGCCGGCGAGTTTGGCTACCTTGCTGCTGCCCCCGATGGCGTAAAGGCTGCGGCCGGGAACCGTTAATTTGAGGACAAACCAGAACACCAGCGCCAGCACCGCGAAGCAGCTCACCGTCAGCGATAGTACGCCGCCATAACGAATGACCGAGAGGTTGCTGAACCACTCCGGGAAGCCACTGACCTGGGCACCATCGGTGACCATGTAGGCAAGGCCGCGAGCGATCGACATCATCGCCAGCGTCGCAATGAACGATGGCAACCCGGCCTTGACCACCAGCAACGCCGTGGTCGAACCGCAAGCCGCACCGACTGCGATGGCACCGAGCATCGCCATCCACATTGGCAATCCGAGTACCTGTTCCAGCCAGCTCATGACCATGATTGCCACGGCCAATACCGCGCCGACGGACAGGTCGATACCACCGATAAGAATGACGAGGGTCATACCCAGCGCCATGATGCCCAGCACCGTGACTTGATCGAGCACATTAAGCAGATTACTCAAAGTCAGGAAACTATCGGTAAAGACGCTCAATACCGCACACAACAACAAAAGACCGACCGTCGGCCCTGCGACATTGGATTCAAGTCCAACCCACTTCGGTATCGAGCCAATCCGGTTTGACTTGACCAGCATCTGATTATTCATACCTACATCCACTTGTTATTTAATTGTTATAAGACCGAGCCGCATGACTAACCGATTAATGACCCAACGCGCGATAACGCCCTCCCATGTACAACAACGGCGCTTCAGCCGGCTGGGTAATTACATAAATGACATTGCCGATAATCACGGTGTGCGTACCGTGTTCAATCTCCTGTACGACTTCACAAAAGATCGCAGCCTGAGCATCGGCCAAGTAACGAATACCATGTACACCGGTACGCCAGTCGCCCTCCACAAAACGCCGTTCGCGCAGGTCCGGCTGACTGAAAATCTTGCATATCGATTCGTGCTGGCTTTGCAACATATTCACGCAGAACAGCCCAGAACGCTTGATGATCGGCGAAGTGCTGGCCGCGCGATTTATGCAGATCAGCGCCGATGCCGGGTCCATCGCCACCGAGGAAAAAGCGGTCGCAGCCATGCCGTGGGGATGGCCTTCATCATCGAGCGTGGTGATCAGGGTTACAGAAGAGGCAAAACGCCCCATTGCTGTTTTGAATTGACCGGCCAGGTCGATCGAAGGGGCTGCCTCTTGATATTGAACGCGCATGTTTAAACCCTCTTTATGGGTGACTCACAAACTCTGGCATTCATTATTAACAATCCCTTCAACTTTTCTATTCACTTTTAAAAAATTGACTTTTCACTTTCCCTGTAAGGTGAACCCAACAACAAACTCATTTGAATCAGGTTCACAAATCGTCTGAAACCCTTATCCAGAGCCAATTTTAAAGATTTTCCCGCTGGGCTTCGGAGAATTAATTTGTGGTATTAATTGAACAATCGACCGATACTTTCCGAACAATTAAAAGATCGGGATTGCGAGATAAATCATCATGGTCGATCGATTACAGGACATGCGTTTGTTTCGTCTGGTGGTGCAGACAGGCTCACTTTCCACCGCAGGCCGACAGATGGGTTTGTCACCCGCGGCCATGAGCGGGCGCCTCAAGGCCATGGAGGAGTTCTATGGTTTGCGCCTGCTCAAGCGCAACACCAGAAGCTTGAGCCCAACTGCCGAAGGCCAATTGCTGTTTGAAAATGCGCTCAGGATTCTCGAAGAAGTCGATACCCTAGACAGCATAATCAAGAACGGCCACAGCGAGCTGCTCGGCACCATCGGTCTGACCTGCCCTACCGACCTGGGTCGACAATGGGTCAGTCAGTTGGTCGATGCCTTCCTGCGCGACAATCCACACATCAGCATTCGCCTGTTCTTCACTGACCGGATCCTTGATTTCGTGGAATCCGGATCGGACATCGCAATCCGCTTCGGGGACCTTCCGGATAGCTCACTGATCGCACGCTCCCTGGGTGTCGACCGGTCAGTGGTTTGCTGCTCTGCCCAATACCTGCAAAGGCACGGCGCTCCGCTCACCCCGCAGGACCTGCACGAGCACAACTGCCTGGTACAGTTGCGGGCAGACTTCGCGCTTGATCGCTGGAAGTTCATGGAAAACGACGCGCCGACCACGATTCAAGTCAAAGGAAATCGGCTGGCCAATGACGGTTTCACATTACGGCAGTGGGCGGTTCAGGGGCTGGGCATTATCTGGAAGTCAGTCTGGGAAGTGGCGGACGATATCCAGGCGAAACGACTGGTCCCCTTGCTCGAGGATTATCAATGCCCGACCGCAGGCTTTCACCTGCTCACCGAAGGCGGAAAGAAGCTGCCGCCGCGGGTCAAGTCATTCGTTGATTTTGCCGTGCAGTATTTCAAGAGCCTGGACATGCCCGCGCGGCACCTTTTGACTTCCCCCACCAGCGAACTCAAGCGCGCGATGCCATAGCATTCAGTCGAGCGACACCGATTGCAGATCACTCAGTACCGGTCGCAGGTTGGTCAACATATGCTCGTAGGCCTTGCGCATGCCGGCATAAAACCGGTGCCTGGACACGTCCGGCAAGGACACGCATTCGTCCGGTTTTTGCCAGTCGATCGCAGTCTGCTTCATATCCGCGAACACGCCAGCGCCGTGACCGGCGATCAAGGCGACGCCCAGGACTCCGGACTCGGTAACGGGCAGTTTGCGACAAGGTATGCCCAGCACATCGGCTTTGATCTGGCGAAACAGCTGACTGTTGGCTCCCCCGCCCAGACTGATAATCCCCTCCTCGCGGATATCAATGTCCATATCCTTCACGCATTGCACGAAACGTGCGTACTCGTAAGCGATTGACTCCAACATTGCCCGGTATTGGTCGGTACGATCGTGACTCCAATCAAGGCCGACAAATGCCCCGGAAAACACTGCATCGAATGGCACATGCCGTCCCCCTAGATGAGGCAAAAACAGCAGCTTGTTTCGCTCGCTCAACGTGGACCGGCCTTGTGTTTCCAGTTGCTCGCATTCTGCATCGGTGAGACCGAACTTCTTCAGCGTGAGCCCTGAGCCACCGACATAGGCCATCGAGTAATACAACCCTGGGATGCAATGCCTGAACGTCGCCAACGTGTTGTGCCGGGTGTCTGCCACGTAGTGGTCCAGCAAAGTCGCAAACACCGAACCGGTGCCAGCGATGTCGAATAGTTGCCCCGTCTGGAATGCCCCAGTACCGAGCAAGGATGCAGCAATGTCCGCGCACCCCGCAAAAATCGGTGTGCCCGCCAACAGCCCGCTGCTACCGGCCGCTTCGGCGCTGACCGAGCCAATACGATCCCAGGGTTTGACCAACCGCGGTAATCGATTATGTTCCAGTTGAAACTCATCAATCAGTGAACGATTCCAGTCTGAAGTCTGGCTGTCGGCAAAACTGTTGAAGCCAAGGTAGGTGTCGTCCATGAACGCCGCATCGCTGTCCAGAGCCGCCATACGCCCAGCCACGTAAACTGCCGGCATGATGATCTTTCTGATTTTGCGGTACGTATCGGGTTGCTCCTCGCGCCAATACAGCCACTTGGCGGCGTGATTTGCACTTACCGGAGCGCCCGAGCGTTGAACGATCTGTTGCTCGTAAGGCTTGAGCCGTTGCACCTGTTGAACACAACGCATGTCCAGCCACGAGTCGTAGGGCGTTGTCGCCTGCCAGTGATGGCCGACTGTCGAGATTCCGGCCATTTGCCCGCAGATCGAGATGCCGACAATTTCACCCGGATTGATCGTGAAAAGGGTTAGTACATCCCTTATGGCCAACAAGACTGTCACGTACATCTCGTCAGGGCATTGCTCAAACACATGTCGTGCAGGATTCAACAAGCGCGTGGGACGACTTGCTGCCCCCAATTGACGACCTTGTTCGTCAATGACACTGACCCGTGTACTGGAGGTGCCCATGTCCACCCCAACCAGCAGTGCTCGATTCTTCAAGGGTTAGCGCTCACGCATCAAACAAACGGATGAGTACACAATACTGCGTTCAAACCCTCGATGGCAGTGGATGCCCACTCAATTGCGTGTTACTGAATCCTTGGATCTTCCAACGAGTTACGCCCTGAATCCGACTATGGGCGCCGATTAATGAGCCATTCTCGCAAATTAGAACGGCCGCTTTTGGCCGATTTCTGCCTGACGTGAAGGGCAAAAGCCCGTTTCAACTCTCACCACTTTTTTGCTTCGCCAACATCAAAATTCCGCCCAAGACCATTGTCGCACCGAGTATCTGGGAGGTTCCAACCTCCTGCCCCAGCACTACCCATCCCAGCAAAAGTGCGGCAACAGGCTCCATATTCATGGCAGGAGCGTTTCGCGCGATGTCCAGTTTGGGCATGAGAATGAACAGCGCAGAAAACGCGGCTCCATAAAGAAACACCAACAAGAACAAAGCCCCCCATCCGACAACGGTGTGTGGAAATGCCAACCCGCCTGGAACCGCACCAACCCCACCCATGGCAGCCGCCCCTAGAAACACGATGAGCATCGTGTACAGCGAGCGCACTTTGCCGGGCATTCCGGCCAGGCGATTGTTTGTAATCCACAAGGCGCAGGCGAAGGCAACCGCGGCGACAAGGCAGAGCGCTACGCCTTCATACCAGTCCCTGCCCTGCGATCGCGATTCAATGACTATCCGGGGTACATCCAGAACCACCAACAGGCCGAAAATGATCAGTCCCATCAGCCGCAAGGCACGACGAGTCGGCGCCGGGCCACCCAGCATCCATGTAATCATGGCGAGAAACACGGGCGAGAGATTAACGACGAGCAACGCAACTCCGACTGGTATCCGCGCCACCGCCGAGTAGATGCAGTAACTCTGCACGGTCACGCAAAGCCCCGCCAGCACCTGCCAGTGCCGGGTGGCACCAGTCAAACGCAAGGAATCCGGACTCATGATGACCAGGACGATCAGCACCAGTGCGGTAATTCCGGAACGGCACAGGATAGCCACCAACAGACCGGCGCCGTCATCAAAAGCCATCCTGGCGGCAACATGATTGCCCGCAAATGAACACGCCAGCAGCGCCAAAATGAGCAACGACATGGCTCGTGGAAAACAGCTCTGGCGATCCGGCATCGACTAAAAATCCTTATGACAAAAAGACCCGATTGGCACGCAGCAACGGTATGGCTGCGCACGAATCGGGTCAGGGATAAAGTGTCACGCGCCTTAGCGGATGTAGCTTCCGCCATTGACGTCGAGCGTCGCTCCGTTCAGAGATGCCTGGGACGGACGCAGGGTGAAGGCCACGAGCTCGGCGATTTCCGATGGGCTGGCCATGCGTCCAACCGGAATATCGGCTACAGCAGCAGCCTCACCGTGCTGGGCGATGAACTGCTCTGCCATGTCTGTACGCACCCAGCCCGGAGCAATGGCGACAGCGACGATACCTTCGCCCGCGACACTTCTTGCCAGGGACTTGGTCAGGTTGATCAAGGCAGCCTTGCTGGTGCCATAGGGCAAAGCGTCGGCCGCATAACCGCGCTGTGCGGCACGACTGGCCATATTGATGATGCGCCCACCGCCATGGGCACGGAAATGCGTAACTGCTTCACGGCACAAGTCAGCCGCAGAGAAAAAATTGACCTGAAATTCACGCCGCCAAGCCGCTCGCCATTGAGCAGATGGGGACTCCAGCGGTATCTCGGTACGAATACCTGCGTTATTGATCAAGGCATGGATACGGCCTCCAGATAATTCCAGAGCGGCTCGCCACAAGCTTTCCGGTCCAGCCTCATCACTCAGATCGCCCTGAACGATCCAGCCTTTTCCACCGACGCGATCGAGTAGCTGCTGGGCACCCTGTGCATCACGGCTGTAATGGATCAACGCCTTTGCACCCTCGGCCACCAGCTGCTCGACGATCGCAGCGCCGATGCCACCGGAGCCGCCGGTTACCAGGACAGTCTGCCCGTCGAGGGGACGTGGGGAATCACTCATGTGTGCTCACCTTCCATTTTTCTTGAGGATGAAGATGTGCCGTGTGCACTGATGATCCACACGGCACTCCGAGATGCGGGCGCTATTTCGCTTTCGTATTGGCCTCGTTTGAAGCCTTGTCGACGAGTTTCTGGATGTCACCAGTCTCGCGACGCTGAGTCAGATAAATGTTCAGCACTTGAAGATCGGCCGGGGTAATGTCCCTCCGCGCGCCGAACGACACGCCCTGCTTGGCCAGTGCAGGCTTGGGCAGAATCTCACGGGTCCAGTCGGGGTTGGCCAAGGCGAACAGGTGGTTGGTGTCGCTGGCGTCGACCAGCACGTCGGCCCGCTTGGACATGACCGCCAACCGCGCTTCGTCCATGCCTGGAAGGCGCATGATCTTGCCTTTGCTGACCACGGACGAAATGGCCTTGTCCTGGGCCGTCCCCGACATCACAGCAAAGGTTATGTCGGGTTTATCGAGAGCAGAGATGTCGTCTTTGACGTCTCCGAGCTTAGGGTTGTCCTTGTTCACCAGCAGAGATACCTGATAGTCGGTGGCCGGCACAGTGAACGCAACCGCCAACGCACGCTCAGGCGTCTGGTTGAGCGCCATGGCCAGATCCCACTTGTTGCTCTGCAGCCCTGCTACCAGGTTGTCCCAAGTGGTATCAACGAACTCCACCTTGACCTTCAGCACCTTCTCGCCGAAGTCCTGGCACAAATCGACGAAATAGCCACTGTAGGCACTGGTCTTGGCATCGCGCATCACGTAGGGCGCCGCCACCGCAGCACCACAGCGCAATACCCCTGCTTTTTGCACATCCTGCCATAACGAAGTTTCCGCTGCCTGCGCTGCGGACTGCGCGAGCAACGCACCGGACAAGCCGGCACACACTACGAGGGCCCGGAGGGAAGAAGAGATTGAACGAACCATTGTAGACCTCACTGATATTCATTGTTTTTGGCAGAAAGGTACGGCATCACACTGCATGCGACATTGTGTGCATGACTGCATTCAAAATAAAAATTATGATGACCGCTGTCAATAGCGTTCTCTGGTTGCTGCAAGCTCTTCTGAATTTTTTCAGACGCGCAATCAACCCGCTAATCCACTGACTGGCAATTCGAATAATTACGAAAGAAAAACAAAATATAAACGTAAGAAAAAATGGATTTAACTCACCAAAGTTTTGACTTCAAACTGTGCGTATCAATGATCCAGGCCCTTTTGGATTCAGGCAGAAGGAGATCGAGATGAGCCTCAAAGACGATTTGGCACTTTTAATACGCCAGGAAGAAACCCTTCAATTTTCACGTTTTGATGAGGAGACCGCATGGCAACTTGGCTCCTATCTCTACAACCAGGCGACTGCCAATACCTGGCCACTCGTGATTGACGTGAGACGATTCGACCGTCCGTTGTTTTTCGCCGCTCGACCCGGGATAACCTCCGACAACCACGACTGGGTAAAACGCAAGACAAACACCGTCCAGCGCTTTCTGCGCAGTTCCTACCGGATCAGGTACCAACTGGCCCTCGAAAACCAGGACATAACCCAGCGCTACTTCCTCTCGCCCGCCGAGTACGCCAGCGTGGGAGGCGGTTTTCCAATCATCGTGCGTGATACAGGCGTAATCGGGTCCGTCACGGTCTCCGGTCTTCCTGATCGACAAGATCATCAGATCATCGTCGATGCGCTCTGCGAACTGCTCGGCCATGACCCTGATCCATTGGCGCTTTGCGCCGATTGTCTGCTCTAGCCACAAACTCGCGCTCCAACCACCCATACCCTCTGCGTCCCGCCACCTTGCATGCGCCGCAGCTTTTTTCCGTTTACGGATTAGAACGCTCCAAAAACAATTAATGAGTCTATCCATGTCCAACACTTCACTTGCACCCGGCTTGAAACAGCGTCACGTCACCATGTTGTCGATAGCTGGCGTAATCGGCGCCGGCCTGTTTGTCTTTTCCGGGCATGCGATTGCCAAGGCTGGGCCCGCTGTTCTTTTGGCTTACATTTTCACGGGCGCACTGGTTGTGCTGGTGATGCGAATGCTGGGTGAAATGGCGGTGGCGTCCCCTGACACGGGATCGTTTTCCACTTATGCGGACAGGGCAATCGGGTCTTGGGCCGGTTTCAGTATTGGTTGGCTTTACTGGTGGTTCTGGGTGCTGGCGATTCCACTGGAGGCGATAGCCGCAGCGAATATCATCAACGCCTGGATACCGGGCGTGGATACCTGGGTCATTGCCTCGACGGTTATTCTGGTCCTGACCTGCTCCAACTTTTTCAGCGTTGCCCGTTACGGCGAATTCGAGTTCTGGTTCGGGCTGTTGAAAATCATCGCCATCATCACCTTCATCGCACTTTGCGGCGCAGCCCTGATGGGACTTCTGCCCGACCGCGAGGTCAGTGGCCTGGGTAACCTTCTCGCCGAGCATGGCGGTTTCGCGCCCAACGGCCTGAGCGCCATCATTGGTGCAATGCTCACCACGATGTTCAGCTTCATCGGCGCGGAAGTGGTCACCATCGCCGCCGCCGAGTCGAAGAACCCCGCCCGGCAGATCGCCCGCGCGACGAATTCGGTGGTGTGGCGTATTTGCGTCTTCTACCTGCTTTCCATCCTGATGATTTTGTCCATCGTTCCTTGGGACGATCCTCGCCTGCCAGAGGTGGGATCGTTCCAGCGCGCGCTGGAGATCATGCACATACCCAATGCCAAACTGGTCATCGACATCGTCGTATTGCTGGCAGTCGCCAGTTGCATGAACTCCCAGGTCTACACCGGTTCTCGGATGCTCTATTCGCTGGCACAGCGTGGTGATGCTCCACGCTTCCTCAAGCGCGTCAGTCTGGCGAAAGTGCCGCGTGCCGCTGTGGTATGCACCACTGTTCTGGGCGTCGTGGCGACTTTCATCAACTACTTTGCGCCCGAGAACGTGTTCAAGTTTCTGCTCTCGACTTCGGGCGCAGTTGCGCTACTGGTCTATCTGGTTATCGCCGTCTCTCAACTGTGCTTGCGCAAAAAGATGCTGGCTGCCGGCGAGTCTCTGCATTTCCGGATGTGGCTGTTCCCATGGCTGACCTGGGCAGTGATCTTGTTCATTAGCGGCGCATTGATCAGCATGTTTTTCATTCCGGCTTATCGTTCCGAAATTACGGCCACCGGGTTGCTGGCCGTCATCATCATCTGTCTTGGCCTGATGAACTCGCGTAAAGAGTTGCACCTTGGCACTCAGCATTCGAAGCCACGGGCCCCACTGCCTGAATGACTTTCAAGAAACCTGATGATTCATGTGTATCCGCAACAATACCGGAGAGTCAAACGTGGTTGAGTACGTAGTTTCCCTCGATAAGCTCGGCAAACACGACGTTGAGCATGTGGGGGGCAAGAACGCATCCCTGGGCGAGATGATCAGCAACCTCGCTGGTGCCGGTGTATCGGTGCCCGGTAGCTTCGCCACGACCGCTCAGGCATATCGTGACTTCCTCGAACTGAGCGGCCTCAACAAGCAGATTCACGACGCCCTCGATGCCCTGGATGTCGACGACGTCAACGCCCTGGCCAAGACCGGTGCCCAGATCCGTCAATGGATCATGGAAGCCGAATTCCCTGAAAAGCTGAACACCGAGATCCGTACCGCGTTTGCCGCGCTGTCGGCCGGCAACCCTGACGTGGCCGTGGCCGTGCGCTCTTCCGCTACCGCCGAAGATCTGCCGGATGCTTCCTTCGCCGGCCAGCAGGAAACCTTCCTGAACATCCGTGGCGTTGAAAACGTCATTCGCGCCGCCAAAGAGGTGTTCGCTTCGCTGTTCAACGATCGCGCGATTTCCTACCGCGTGCACCAGGGCTTTGACCACAAGCTGGTCGCCCTGTCGGCCGGCGTGCAGCGCATGGTCCGTTCCGAAACCGGCACCGCCGGCGTGATGTTCACCCTCGATACCGAATCGGGCTTCCGTGACGTGGTATTCATCACCGGCGCCTACGGCCTGGGTGAAACCGTCGTGCAAGGTGCGGTGAACCCGGACGAGTTCTACGTCCACAAGAACACCCTGGCCGCCGGTCGTCCGGCCATCCTGCGCCGCAACCTGGGCAGCAAGGCCATCAAGATGATCTACGGCGACGAAGCCAAGGCCGGTCGTTCGGTCAAGACCGTCGATGTCGACAAGGCCGATCGCGCGCGTTTCTGCCTGACCGACGCCGAAGTCAGCGAATTGGCCAAGCAGGCGATGATCATCGAGAAGCACTACCAGTGCCCGATGGACATCGAATGGGCCAAGGACGGTGACGACGGCAAGCTGTACATCGTGCAGGCCCGTCCGGAAACCGTGAAGAGCCGCACCCAGGCCAACGTCATGGAACGTTACCTGCTGAAAGAAACCGGCACCGTGCTGGTGGAAGGCCGCGCCATTGGCCAGCGCATCGGCGCCGGCAAGGTCCGCATCATCAAGGACGTGTCCGAGATGGACAAGGTCCAGGTCGGCGACGTCCTGGTTTCCGACATGACCGACCCGGACTGGGAACCGGTCATGAAGCGCGCCAGCGCCATCGTCACCAACCGTGGCGGTCGCACCTGCCACGCGGCGATCATCGCCCGTGAGCTGGGTATTCCGGCCGTGGTCGGTTGCGGCAACGCCACCGAGCTGCTCAAGGAAGGCCAGGGCGTGACCGTTTCCTGCGCCGAAGGCGACACCGGCTACATCTTCGAAGGCGAACTGGGCTTCGACATCAAGAAGAACTCCGTCGACGCGATGCCGGAGCTGCCGTTCAAGATCATGATGAACGTCGGCAACCCGGACCGCGCCTTTGATCTCCGAGCTTGGCCAGCTCATCGCGGACCACTTCGATCAGGCCGAGGTTGGAATTGCGGCTGACGGTATCGATCGAGACCAAACG
>NZ_JBNNVQ010000006.1:92817-147010 GCF_050280625.1 Pseudomonas sp. NPDC089569 | reverse complement strand
AAACCCCAGGACCGCGAGCAAGCGTTTATGGGAGACGTGCATATCAGACTCCTTGGTGGTTCCAGCGTGCATGGATGCGGCGACCGTCCTGGCTCAGCAGCGCCCCGTACATTTCCGGGCGACGGTCGCGGTAAATGCCCCAGCTCAGGCGTTCTTCGCGCATGGCCGCAAGGTCGAGGCCGTGCACCAGCACGCCGGTACTGTCACGGTCGGCTTCGGCGAGCAACTTGCCCTTGTGGTTGCTGATAAAGGACGAGCCATAGAAGCTCATCTGCAGGGTCGGGTCGGTGGTCGCCGCTTCCCGGCCGACACGGTTGGCCGCCACCACCGGCAGGATGTTGGCAGCCGCATGACCGCGCATGGTCATTTGCCAGTGGTCGCGCGAGTCCAGGGTTGCGCAGCCCGGCTCCGAACCGATGGCGGTGGGAAACAGCAGGACTTCGGCACCCATCAAGGCCAGGCAACGGGCGGTTTCCGGGAACCACTGGTCCCAGCAGATGCCCACACCGATGCGCCCGAACGCCGTGTCCCAGACCCGGAAACCGGTGTCGCCGGGGCTGAAGTATTCTTTTTCCTGATAGCCGATGGCGTTGGGAATATGGGTCTTGCGATACACACCTAACAAGCGCCCGTCGGCATCGGCCACGCTCAGGGAATTGAAGTACGAATTGCCCGCCTTCTCGAACCAGCTGAGCGGCAACACCACGCCCAGTTCCCTGGCCAGTGCGGCAAAGCGCTTGAGGACCGGGCTGTCGCCGAACTCCTCGGCCAGCGCCAGGTGCTGGTGGCTTTGCTCGATACAGAAATATGGAGTGGCGAACAGCTCCTGCAAGAGGATGACCTGGGCGCCTTTCGCCGCCGCCTCACGCACCAGTCGCTCGGCTTGATCCAGGTTGTGCTTCAGGTCCCAGCTGCAAGGCATCTGGGTCACGGCAATGGTCATCAGGGTCATGGCATCAACCCTCCACCGGCCAGACCGGCTGTTGCTGGGTAATGCAATGCACGCCCCCGCCGCCATGGGCCAGGTGATTGATCTGCACCGGCACCACCTCACGCCCCGGGAACGCTTGCGCCAGCACTTCGGCAGCCGCGTGGTCAGCCTCGATGCCATAGGCCGGCATGATGATCGCGCCGTTGGCAATGTAGAAGTTGGTGTAGGACGCGCAGAACACTTCGGCGTCAGGGTCCACCGCTTCCGAGGCTTCAAACAGCTCGATCAATTCGAAGCGGCGCCCCTGCGCATCGGTGTCCAGCTCCAGGGCACGGCGGTTTTCCCGGGCCACTTCGGCGTAGGTCGAACGCTTGTCATGGGTCGCATCCACCAGCAATACACCGGGGCGGGCGAAAGCACAGACGCCATCGACATGGCCATCGGTCATGTCGCCGGTGACATAGTCCGGATCGCCCGGCAGCCAGATGGTTTTCTTCACGCCCAACAGACGCGCAAAGATCTCTTCCATCTCGCCCTTGCTCATGCCCGGATTGCGATTGGGGTTGAGCAGCACCGATTCGGTGGTGATCAGCGTGCCCTCGCCGTCGACGTGGATGGCCCCGCCTTCGTTGCTCAGGGGCGTGCCGAAACATGGCAGCCCTAAATGATTGAGGGCGCGACGGGCCAGGCTTTCGTCCAGATCGTGCGCGGATTTCCCGCCCCAGGCATTGAAACGCCAGCTCACCCCGGCCAGCCCTTGTTGCGGGTGGCAGACAAAACTCGGGCCGGAGTCGCGGCACCAGCTGTCGTTCACCGCCAGTTCGATCAGCTCGACGTTGGCGCCGCACAGCGCCCTGGCACTGGCCACGGCAGACGGATCGACCACCAGTTTCACCGGTTCGAAACGGGCAATGGCATTGGCCACGCGGGCGAAATCCTCCTGCACCTGCGCCAGCGTGACGCGCCAACCCGACTCCCAGAGCGCCTGATTGTGCGGCCAGACCATCCAGGTCGCGGCATGCCGGGTCCACTCGGCAGGCATCATCCAACCGCTGTTTCGAATTTCATTCTGCTGCATGGTAAAAAGCCCTTTAGTTAAGCCATTGTGTTCAACGAAAACTGCCGCGACGGTCTTGGCATGCATGCTACGGCTGTAAAAAAGGGCGAACAAACGATGGATTTTGCAGAGAAATGATTAGGAGAACTTATCAGCATGCTCAAACACTGGCCCCCGCTCAGCTCACTGCGCGGCTTCGAAGCAGCCGCCCGGCTCGGCAGCTTCCACAAGGCTGCCGCCGAACTGCACCTGACCCAGTCGGCCATCAGTCAGCAGATCCGCAGCCTGGAGGCGTACCTTGAGCAACCGCTGTTCTTTCGCAGCGGGCGCAGTGTCAGCCTGACCGATGCCGGCCATGACCTGCTCAGCACCACCCAGGCCATGCTGCAACAACTGGCCGTGGGCATTCGCCGCCTGGGGCAGTATCAAAAACCCAATCAACTGGTGCTCAACACCACCCCGGCGTTCGCCCGCCATTGGCTGCTGCCCAGGCTCGGGGATTTCCGCCGCCGGCATCCGGAAGTCGACTTGTGGATCTTCAGCACCGATGAAGTCCCGGACATGGCCACCCAGACCATCGACATCGCCGTGCGCGACGACATCGGTTCCCAGGCCGAATGCAGCTTCAAGGTGCTCTGTGCGGACCGCCTCTATCCGGCGTGCCACCCCAACCTGCTGGCGCAGCCAGCGGAACTGCGCACCACGCTGCACGGCGAGCGGGAAATGGACTGGAGCCATTGGGCGGTGGAGGCCGGCATCGATGTCGGCCAGCAGGATCAGGGCCTGAATTTCTCCGACCCCGGCCTGCTGCTCGATGCCGCCTGCGCGGGACTGGGGATCGCCCTGGTCAGCCAGTTACTGAGCGAACAGGCCCGCGCCAGTGGTTTGCTGCACCCGTTGGTGGAGCAAACCATCCGTGGCCCCAACTGGGCCCTGTTGACCCATCGGGACAGTGAGAACAATGCGCGCAGTTTCAGTGAGTGGCTCAGTGAGCATCTGCACGCAGACAGCTAGTGGGTGTGCTGCCCCAGAAACGCCCAGGCGTGCGGCGTGAAGTGATAGGCCTTGTCGTGGAAATCGATGACGCCTTCCTCACGCAGGCGCTTGAGCACTTCGCGCACGCTGATGTACGACACCTCGGCAATCAACAGCCCCAGGTGAGCATGCACGCCATGCACGCCGATGGATCGCCCCTCTCTGGCCGCGACCAGCAGTGCGTCGATCACCTTCAAGCGGATCAGGCTGGGGCGCAAACCGTAACGGCCCAGCAGATCACGGATACGCCTGTTCTTGTTGCAATCGCCTTCCAGGCTTGGTGCGAGGGTCGCCTGTTGCAAGGGGGCAACCAGCGGCAGGCTGACGGTGCGGTTGTACATGGGAAAAGTCCTTTTCAGTAATGTACCGGTGTAAAAATTGGCGATGATTGTTTTTGACGTTTTTACCAATCTCTCTCGTGGCGCATCCGGCCCTCCACGCTGTTTTCAATGAAGCCCGCACCTCCTTTCGAGACAGTCGAAGAACCCCTCATTCATGCTGCACCTGGGTATCTGCCCCAGCAGGTTGATGGCGGCGCCAGCGCTGCGCCAGGGACAGCACCCGGACGAAGAACACCGGGACGCACAAGACGCCCAATACAGTGGCCATGAGCATGCCGCCGATCACGCCGGTGCCGATGGCGCGCTGACTGGCAGCGCCGGCGCCGCTGGCGAGCGCCAGGGGCACCACGCCCAGAATGAACGCCAGGGACGTCATGACGATGGGGCGAAAGCGCAAGCGCGCCGCCTGGGCCGCCGCTTGCGCCAGGCTCATGCCCTGGGCATGAAGCGCTCGCGCGAACTCGACAATGAGGATGGCGTTCTTGGCGGACAAACCGATGATGGTGATCAGGCCCACCTTGAAGTAGACGTCATTGGGCATGCCCATCACGGTCACCGCCAAGACCGCACCGAGCATGCCGACCGGCACGATCAACAGCACGGCAAAGGGAATCGCCCAGCTTTCATAGAGCGCGACCAGCACCAGCAGGACCATGGTCAATGACAGCCCCACCAGCAATGGCACCTGATCGCTGGCCTGTTTTTCCTGCAAAGACAAGCCCGCCCATTCGAGGTTGAATCCGGCCGGCAACTGGCGGGCGATTTTCTGCATCTCTTCCATCGCCTGCCCGGTGCTGTAGCCCGGCGCGGCATCACCGGAAAAGCGCAGCGACGACGAGCCGTTGTAACGGGCAATCTGCAAGGGGCCGACCTGCCATTCGAAACGACTGAAGGCGTCCAGCGGCACCAGGCGGCCCTCGCGGTTGGGCACTTGCAGGCGCAGCAGTGCTTCAGGCGTCTGTCGGCTGGCTCCGTCCGCCTGGATGATGACGCGCTGCATTCGCCCCTGATTGGCAAACTCGTTGATCTGTTCCGAGCCCAGCGCCGAGGACAGCGCCGAACTGATCACCTCAAACCCCACGCCCAGCGCCTCGGCCTTCTCGCGGTCGATGCTGACGCTGATTTGCGGCGCATCGGCCAGGCCGTCCTCCATCAGGTAATCGATGACCGGCGATGCCTTGGCGGCTTCGAGCAGTTGGGTGCGCGCTTTCAACAAGGCTTCATGCCCTTGCCCCGCCAGATCCTGCAAGCGCAGTTCGAAACCGTTGGACGTCCCCAGGCCCTCCACCGGAGGCGGCACCACGCTGAACAACGTGCCATCGGCAACGTTCTCGAAGGCCTCGTTCGCTTGCCGGGCCACTTCATCGCTGGCCTGCCCGCTGTCGCGCAGCGACCAGTCCTTGAGGCTGACGAACGACAACGCCGCATTGGCGCCGACCCCGGAAAAACTGAAGCCCATGATCGCCAGCACCTGGTCCGTGGCAGGTTGCGCCAGGGCGTACCGTTCCCACGCCTGGACCGTGACATCGGTGCGCGAGGCCGACGCCGCGGGCGGCAACTGGATATCGGTGATGATGTAGCCCTGATCCTCCGACGGCATGAACGAGGACGGCAGCCGGTCATAGGCAAAGGCAAGCACCAGCAGCAACATCAGGTACAGGCACAGACTTCGCGTACTGCGGCGAACCCAGCTCGCCCCCAGTCGCTCATAGCGACCGGCCAGGGCATCGAAGCGGCGATTGAACCCTTCCGCCCAGCGGTTGGGGCGCACCTGATGCGTGGGGTCAAAGGGCTTGAGCACGGTGGCGCACAGGGCGGGGGTCAAGCTCAACGCGAGGAACCCGGAGAACAGGATCGACACCGACAACGCCATGGCGAACTGCTGGTAGATCACCCCCACCGAACCGCCCATGAACGCCAGCGGCAGGAACACCGCCGACAGCACCAGCGTGATGCCGACAATCGCCCCGCTGATCTGCTGCATGGCCTTGGCGGTGGCGGCCTTGGGCGACAAGTGCTCCTGGGTGATCAGCCGCTCGACGTTCTCTACTACCACTATGGCATCGTCCACCAGTATGCCGATGGCCAACACCATGCCGAACAGCGTCAGCATGTTGATCGAGAACCCCAGCGGCGCCATGACTGCGAGGGTCCCCAGCAGGCAGACCGGCACCACCACCGCCGGTATCAGCGTGTAGCGCAGGTTCTGCAAAAACAGCAGCATGACCAGGAACACCAGGACCATGGCTTCGATGAGGGTGTAGATGACTTGCCTGATCGCCACCTCGACAAAGTACGAGGTGTCGTAGGGCACGCTCAGGACCATGTTCGCCGGCAGCGTGCCCGACAGTTGCTCGAGCCGGGTCTTGATCGCCGCCGCCGTTTGCAGCGCGTTGGCACCCGGCGCCAGTTGCACCGACATGGCCGCCGCCGGCTTGCCGTTCAGGCGCGCGTCGAAACGGTAGTCCTGGCGCCCCAGTTCGACCCGCGCCACGTCATGGATCCTGACGCTGGAGCCGTCGTCGTTGGCCCGCAGCACAATGTTGCCGAACGCCTCCACCGATTCGAGCTGTCCCTGCACCATGACCGTCGCGGTGATGTGCTGCTCGGCAGGCCCCGGGAGCTCGCCCATGCTGCCGGCGGGCACCTGCACGTTCTGCCCGGCAATGGCCTTGCCGACATCGGCCATCGACAGGTTGAAGCCCACCAGTCGCGCCGGATCGACCCAGATGCGCATGGCCCGTTCGGCGGTGTACATCTGCACCCGTCCGACCCCGGCCACCCGGCGAATTTCATTGTTGATGGCGCGGGCGGCATAGTCCGCCATCCCGACGGAGTCCTGCTGGCCGTCGGTGTAGGACAAGGCATAGACCATCAGGAAGTTGGCCCGCACCTGCTCCACCTTCAAGCCCTGCTCGATCACCGCCTGAGGCAGGCGCCCGAGCACCCGTTGCAGACGGTTTTGCACATCGACCTGGGCCATGTCCGGGTCAGTGCCCGGCTTGAAGGTAATGGTGGTTTCAGCGCTGCCGTTGGCGCTGTTGGACTCGTAATAGATCAGGCCCTTGAGGCCGTTGAGTTCTTCTTCGACCAGGCTGGTGACGTTCTGGCTGACAATCTGCGCCGAGGCGCCGGGGTAGCTGGCGCTGACACTGATTTGCGGTGGTGCCACATCCGGGTATTGGCTGACCGGCAACGTACCCAGTGTCAGCACTCCGGCCAGCGCGATGAACAGCGCAATGACCCAGGCGAAATTCGGACGGTTGATGAAAAATTCGGGCATCGCTTGCTTCCCAGGGCTTTCAGTTATGAGCCTGCTGCTCGGCCAGGGTCATGACGCTGACCTGCGTTCCGGCGCTGAGCTTGTCGGCCCGCTCGATCACCACCCGCTCGCCGGCCGACAGCCCCTGGGTGATCTGCCAGTCGGAGCCCTGCATCGCCCCGGTGCCGACCACCCGTTCGCGGACCACGCCGCCGTCGTCCACCAGCATCAACCGGGCCTGGCCATCGGCACCGCGCTGCACCGCTTGCTGGGGCACGAACAGCGCCTGCGGGTCGACGCCCGCCGGCGCGACCACGCGCACATACATGCCCGGCAGCAGCAGCTTGTCCGGGTTGGGAAACTCGCCGCGCAAAGTCACTTGCCCGGTGCTTCGATCCACGGAAATATCGGCGAACATCAACTGCCCGCGACGGGTCTGGGCCGGATTGCCCACCTGCACCGTCACCTGGGCCGAACCGCTGCCATCGAGGGTCAGGCGTCCGCTGGCCAACGCCTGCTGCAAGGCCACGACCTGATCGGCCGATTGCGTGAAGTCCGCGTAAATCGGGTCCAGTTGCTGGATGCGCGCCATCTGCGTCGCTTCGTCCTGCCCCACCAGCGCCCCTTCGCTGACCAGGGCCCGGCCGATACGCCCGCTGATCGGCGCGCGCACCTGGCAATAACCCAGGTTGAGCCTTGCGCTGGTGACATCCGCCTCGGCAGCAAGACGATTGGCCTGGGCGCTCTTGAGGTCGGACATGGCGTCGTCGAATGCCTGCTGGCTGACGGCATTGATGTCCACCAGTTGCCTGAAGCGCTGTACCTGGGTATTGGCGCGATAGACGTCGGCCTCGACCCTGGCCAAAGCACCTTCGGCACGCATCAGGGCAGCCTTGAGCGGTGCCGGGTCGATGCTGAACAGCAACTGCCCGGCCTTGACGTCACTGCCTTCCTGAAAATGCCGGGTGAGCACAACGCCAGCCACCCGCGCACGTACCTCGGCGATGCGTACCGGCTCGACCCGCCCCGGCAGATCGGTGGTCATGGCAAAGGCGCGCGGTTGTACGGTCAGTGTTTTCACCTGCGGCACCGATGCACTGTGTTCGGCGGGCGGTTTCCCGTCGCCGCAACCGCCCAGTCCCAACGCCGCAGGCAGCAGTACCGCCCGTAACAGCCGCGCCGGTTTCTTCGAGCTGAACGCCTTCTGCATTATTGCTCCCTGTTCAATGAAAAAAGGCCCGCCGGTTGCAGCCGGCAGGCCCTGTGCAGCGGTTTGTCAGCCACGCACGCGCTCGTTGAGCGCACTGGCGGCGCGGAACAGGATCTGCGCGACAAAGTCGATTTCCTGCTCGGTGATGATCAGCGGCGGCAGCAAACGCACCGTAGCGCCATGACGTCCACCCAGCTCGACGATCAGACCGTGTTGCAGGCAGGCCTGCTGGAATGCCTTGGCGCGCGCGGTGTCCACCGGCGGATGCCCCTGCACGTCGCGCTCGCCCTGCGGGTCGACGATTTCCATGCCGAGCATCAGGCCACGGCCACGAACGTCGCCGATCCAGCCGAACTCGTTTTGCAGGGCCAACAGTTGTTTACGCAGATGCGCACCGGCCTTTTCGGCATGCGCCACCAGGCCTTCGTCGCGAATGAAACGCAAGGTGGCAGTGCCGGCAGCCATGGCCAGTTGGTTGCCACGGAACGTACCGGCGTGGGCACCCGGCTGCCAGACGTCCAGCGAATCGTTGTAGACCACGACCGATAACGGCAGGCCGCCGCCGATGGCCTTGGACAAGGTGATGACATCCGGAGTGATGCCCGAGTGCTCGAAGGCGAACATGCGGCCGCTGCGGGCGATACCGCACTGGATTTCATCGACGATCAACGGAATGCCATGGGCCTGGGTCAGGCGACGCAGCGCCTGCATCCAGCGATCGGGCGCAGCAATCACCCCGCCCTCACCCTGGATCGGTTCGAGGATCATCGCTGCCGGTGCGGTGACACCGCTTTCCGGATCGTTGAGCAGATGCTCCAGGTAACGCACGTTCAGGTCCACGCCCTGCTCGCCGGCCACGCCGAACGGGCAGCGATAATCGTGCGGGTACGGCAGGCGCTGGACGCCGGCCATCAAGCCGCCCAGGGCATTTTTCGGCGACAGGTTGCCGCTGATCGACAGCGTGCCCAGCGTCATGCCGTGGTAGGCGCCTTCAAAGGCCAGTACCGAATGCCGGCCCGTGGCGGTGCGGGTCAGCTTCAGCGCAGCTTCGACCGCGTCGGCACCGCTGGGACCGCAAAACTGGATGCGCGCATTACGCGCAAAATCGGCTGGCAGGCAGCCGAAGACTTCCTGTACGAAGGCATCCTTGACCGGTGTCATGAGGTCCAGGGTATGCATCGGCACACCGGCGCTCATGACCCCGGTGATGGCTTCGATGATGACCGGGTGGTTGTGCCCCAGCGCCAGGGTACCGGCACCGGCCAGGCAGTCGACGAAGACTTGCCCGCGGCTGTCCTGCACATAGATGCCGTGGGCCTTCTCCAGCACAAGCGGAATGCGCCGAGGGTAACTGCGGGCGTTGGACTCCTGCTGTTGCTGACGCTCCAGCATCGGCGTCGAATCTAGGCAGTAAGGGCTCGACAGACCGGTGTGCAACAGGCGTAGCTGTGGCGCGCCACCGGATGTGGCATTCGAAAAAGCACTCATGATTTCCTCCTGAGAGGCTGGGTTTGGAAAGGAACCGGGCTGCCTGAAACGAGCGCTTCAGGTGACGACAGCCGTGGAACCGGACGCGGGGAATCCTTTCCCCAGTCCATGGGTTTACATGTCGTAGCGCAGAATCAGGCCTGCTGTGCGCGGAGCACCGACATCGATGATGTCGCCGCTGCGGTTGTTGGTGACGTATTCCTTGTCGAAGGCGTTTTTCACGTAACCGGATACCGAGACATTCTTGGTGAGTTTGTACTCGGCGTTGAAGTTGGCCAGCCAATAGTTGTCGGCCTTGCGCTCACCAATAACCTGACCTGCGTCATCGAACTCGTACTCCGACGGGGACGTGCTCTGCCAGACGACGTCAGTGTTGAGGGTCACGCGGTCGTTCCAGCGATAGGTAGCGCCCATGGTCATCTTGTACTTGGGCGAGAAAAGGAAATCTTCGCCGCTCATGTCCCGGCCGTCGCTGGTGACGAAGTCCTTGTACTTGCCATCGGTCACCGAGGCACCGGCGTTCAGGGTCAGTTGTTGGCCGAAGTCTTTTTCGACGGAGACTTCCAGGCCCTTGATGTCACTGCGGCCGGCGTTGAATACGTCGAAGAACTCGGTCTGCGGGTTAACCACACTGACCTGCTGGTCCTTCCAGTCGGTGTAGTAAAGGTTGGCGCGGGTACGCAGGGTCTGGTCCATGAACGAACCACGGTACGACAGCTCGTAGTTGGTGGTGTATTCCGGATCATAGGAGGTGTGGCCGCTACCGGCACGGACGTTGACGCCGCCGCCGCGATAGCCGCGCTGCACCATGAAGCCGACGAACTGATTGTCGGCCAGCTCGTAGTCGATACCCAGTTTCGGCAGGACCGCATCGGAGGTCTGCTTGTCTTTGCCAGGCGCAGAGAAGTCATCGATCTTGACGTCGGTGTCGTTGGTCTCGTGGTCGTAGCGCAGGCCGGTGATCAAGGTCCAGCGCGGGGCGAAGGTCCAGTTGATTTCACCGAACACGGCCTTGTTCTCGATCGTCGTATCGCCCTTGACTTCGCCGAACGGTTCGCCTTCGAAGAACAGCCGGTCGTGGAAATTATTGGTGTTGTGGCCGTAGTAGAGGCCGACAAAACTCTTCACCTCCTCCGAGCTGTAGTTCAGGCGCAGCTCCTGGCTGAACAGGTCGCCATACTGTTTGCGCAGTACCACCTGGTCGTCGACCGAGGTCTGGTCGAAGTCCAGGCGGGCGTCGTAATCGGAGTCGGTGTTGGCTGTCAGGCTGGTGATCGACCAGGCGTCATTGAGGCGGTAGTCGACCTTGGCGCTGACGGTGTCCTGCTTGAGCTTGTCGTAGGCGTCGGTGTTGGAGTCGATTTTGTAGTAACGGATCCTGTCGCCCTGGCGGACCACCGAGTTATCGCCCTTGCGGCTTTGATCGTGGGCATAGGTCAGCAGCACATCGAGATCGTCGTTGGGCAGGACCAGCAGCTTGCCACGGTAGTTCGCGTTGCGCGTCTTGTTGGCATCGCTATCGTCGAAGAGGTTGTCGATGTAGCCATCGCCTTCCTGATAATCCACGGCGATACGGCCGGCGATCTTGTCTTCGACTATCGCGCCGCCACCGGCCACCGCACCACCGCGCTCACCGTAGGTGCCGCCGTTGGCCCGCGCCGAAAAGCTCGGTTCGAAGGTCGGGTTCTTGGTCTGGATGACCACCGCACCGGCCAGGGAGTTGCGGCCCTGGGTGGTGGACTGCGGGCCGAGGAACACTTCGACCTGCTCGACGTCCCATAGCGGCATCGGGCTCAGGGTCAGTGCACGGTTGGGCTGCACCGCGCCGTCGACAAATACCGAGACTGCGCCATTGAGCGCCGCCGGGCCCTGGTCGTCGAAGCCGGAGACCGGCACGCCACGGATACCCCAGTTTTCGTTGCCGGAGGTGTTGTAGACACCCGGTGTGCGCGCGAACACATCGACCAGGCTGTGGTCTTCCTTCTCGCGCAGTTGCTTGTCCGTGACTACGGCTACGCTCGACTGGGTCTTTTCCAGTGTGCGGTTGATTTTTTCACCCGTCACCGTGATCGGAGCGATCTCCATTGTGTTCGTCTGTTCAGCCGCCCATGCACTGTTTGACAGGCACACCGCCGACCCCACAGCCAACGCAATTGTATTCTTTTTGAAATTCACGCCCCGCTCCCCTGCGACAGATTTGTATGTTTTTTCTTGCGCCCAGAACGCCGTAGTCCTGCGGCCGGCAGGAGTCTAATTCAAAAAAAAAAATAATGGAATAAGATTGATAATAACTCTCATTTGTACTTAACATGCCGAAATGTATCAACATGAATACATTTCAGTCGGACGTGAACTGCCAACTCCTGCCTTGTTTTTTCACGTTGGCAAACGTCTCTGTAACTGAGTGAAAAAGTTAAAGGATGTGCACGGATGACTTCATACGAACACCTGAGCGGGCGTCCCCACCCCTTGCCCACTGCTCCGACGGCAGGCCACGAGCCAACGTTGCCGGTGCTGGTACAGGGCAGGCCCGGACAGTCGATCCATGAACTGCAGACGTCGGTCCGCGAGACGCTGGACCAGGTATTGAGCACGGTTGGCGGTGTCCTGTTTCGTGGCTTCACCGTTCCCACGCCCATCGATTTCAAGCGCTTCGCCGCCAGCTTCGGCGCACCGCTGGCCAGCTACGAGTTCGGCTCCACGCCCCGCAGCAAAGTCTTCGCCGGGGTGTACAGCTCCACCGAATACCCGGCCCATCAATTCATCCCCCTGCACAACGAACAGGCCTACACCCGCCCCTGGCCGTCGCGCATCTGGTTCCATTGCATCAAGGCCAGCGATACCGGCGGCGAGACACCGATTGCCGACAGCCGCCTGATTTACCAGCGCATGCCCGCCGAAATCCGCGAGTTGTTCGCCAGCCGTGAACTGCTCTATGTGCGCAACTACAGCGGCGCACTGGATTTGCCCTGGCAGAAAGTGTTCAACACCGAAGATCGTGCCCAGGTGGAAAGCTACTGCCGCGACAACGGCATCGAGTGGCAATGGAAGGACGACGGTGAGCTGCGCACCCGCCAGCGTTGCGCCGCCGTGCTGCAGCATCCCGATACCGGTGAATGGGTCTGGTTCAACCAGGCGCACCTGTTCCATGTGTCCGCCATCGAGCCGAACGTGCGCGCCAGCCTGCTGGCGGCCGTGGGAGAAGAAAACCTGCCGCGTCACGTGTATTTCGGCGATGGCTCGGCCATCCCCGACGACGTCCTCGACACCGTGCGCGAGGTCTATCGCCAGACTGCCATCAGCTTTCCCTGGCAGCCCGGCGACATCCTGATGCTCGACAATCGACTGGTCGCACACGGCCGCAATCCTTTCACCGGTGACCGCAAAGTCATCGTTGCCATGGCGTGAATTGCACATGCTCTCTTTCAAACACTGGATCGAAGTGCTGGAAACCCACGCCCGGCATTTTCCACAGCGCGCGGCCCTGCACTTTCTGCCGGACGGCGTCGAGATCGGCGAAACCCTGACCTTTGCCCAACTGCACGAACAGAGCCAATCGCTGGCGGCGGCACTGCAAGCGCGCTATGCGCCCGGCGATCGCGTGCTGTTGATGTTGCCCAGCAGCCTGGACTACGCCCGCGCCTTCTGCGCCTGCGTGTATGCCGGTGTGATCGCCGTGCCGCTGTTTCCACCGCCTTCGCGCAAACCGCGTCATCTGGATCGCGTGCGCAACGTGGTGGTCGATGCCGAGCCGGCACTGATCCTTGCCCCGGCCGAGCATTGCCAGAGCCTGCTGGAACTGGTCGAAAACCGGGTCGATGTGTCGACGGTGCAGGACCTCGGTGCACCGCCTGCCAGCCAATGGACGCGCCCTGAGATCGATGGCGCTACCGTGGCCTTCTTGCAGTACACCTCAGGTTCCACAGCCACCCCCAAAGGTGTCGAAGTACGCCAGCGCAACCTGCTCGCCAACGTCGAGCTGATGCTCCAGGCCTATGGCTTCGACGAGCACGGCGCGATGGTCAACTGGCTGCCGCTCTACCATGACATGGGCCTGATCGGCGGCCTGCTGGCCCCGCTCTACAGCGGCATGCCCTGCTACCTGATGGCCTCGCAGACCTTCGTCAATGCACCGTCGACCTGGTTGCAGGCCCTGAGCCGCTACCGCGCCACCGCCAGTTTCGCCCCCAACTTCGCCTATGCCCTGTGCAACCGCGTGGTCAGCGACAACCTGATCGCACAGCTCGACCTGAGCGCCTGGCAACACGCGATCAATGGCGCCGAACCCATTCATCCCGGCACGCTGGAAACCTTTGCCCAGCGCTTCGCCGCCTGTGGTCTCAATCCCTTGGCGATCAGCCCCGGTTACGGCCAGGCCGAAGCCACCCTGTGCGTCAGCGCCACCCCGGCCGACGCCTTGCCGGTGGTGCTGCGCCTGGACAAAGCCGTGCTGGAAACCGGCCGCGTCGCCCTGGCGGCCAGCGATGCCGCTGCCGTGGAATTCGTTGCCTGCGGTTACCCGCAGGCCTTGCACGACATCGCCATCGTCAATCCGGACAGTCACGAACGCTGCGCCGCTGACCGCATCGGCGAAGTCTGGTTGAGCGGCCCGAGCAACGCCGAAGCCTACTGGAAAAACCCTGAAGCCAGCCGCGAGGCCTTCGAAGCGCGGATCGTCGGCGAGCCCGGCCAATACCTGCGCTCCGGCGACCTGGGCTTCATGCATGAAGGTCAGGTGGTGATTTGCGGTCGGCTCAAGGACCTGCTGATCCTCAACGGACGCAACCTGTACCCCCACGACATCGAGTTCGCCATTACCGATGCCGAGCCCGGCATCCGCACCGGACGCATTGCCGCCTTCTCGCAGATGGACCCGCTGCTGGGCCGCGAGCAATTGATCATCGTCGCCGAGCCCCAGCGCAAATTCGTCGACCCGGCCCATCACCCGGCCCTGTTTGCCTCGATGCAAAATGCCGTGCGCGAAGCCGCCGACTGCGGTATCGACCAGATCGTGCTGGTCGAAGCCGGCACCATCCCGATGACCACCAGCGGCAAGATCGCCCGTCAGGGCGCGCGCAAGCAGTTGGCCGCCGGCACCTTGAGCATCATTGCCCGGCACGGCGGACAGATCGGTGCAATCGATGAGCACATCACGCTGGCACAACTGCGCGAAGCAATCGACGCTGCCTCCGAGGATGCCCTGCCCGCTTGCCGCCAATGGCTGGAGCAGACCCTGCACGAGGTCAATCCGTACCTGGTGGCGGACTTCGACCTCAGCCTGATCGGCCTGGGCCTGGACTCCATCGGCATCGCCGACTTTGCCGCCCGCCTGCACAAGCAATCGGGCTGGAGCCTGGAGACCCAAAGCCTGTTCGGCGAACGAACCCTGGCCGATTGGGCGCAGGCCTTGCAAACGTTCCTGGGCGAGTGCGCAGCGGGCGCCGCGACGGCCGAACGCTGCGGCGCAAGCCCGCAGCAAGGTCGCCAGTCTTTTGCCCAGAGCCGCCTGTGGTTCCTGCGACAACTGAATCCGGATGACACCCGGCACAATCTGGTGCTGCACCTGCGCCTGCAGGGTGCGCTGGACACCCAGGACCTGGCATTGCGACTGGATGCCCTGGTCAATCGCCACGCGATCCTGCGCACGGCCTACAGCGATGGGGTCAACGGCCCGCAACAACGGATACTGCCGGCGACGGGCGTAGCGCTGACCTGGCACGACCTGCGCAATCAAGCCATCGCCTTGCAACAGCAAGCGCTCGCCGACCGCCTGGCACAGGAACACGCCACACCGGTGGACCTGGAAAACGGGCCGCTCTTGCGCGCGCACCTGCTCAGCCATGACGACGAGCAGCACGACCTGCTGTTGACCCTGCACCACATCGCCTTCGACGGGCGCTCGGCGCAGGTGCTGCTGGCGGAACTGGCCGCTCCGGTCGCAGGCGAACCGCCGATGCAATATCTGGATTTCGCCCTCTGGGAAGCCCGCCACTGGAGCGCTGAACGAATCGCCGCGCAGCAACAGTTCTGGCGCGAGCAGCTGGCGACGGTGCCGCAAACCCTTGAACTGGGTGGCCCAGGCCAAACTCCCGGCGAGCACAGCCTGAACTTCACCCTGCCCGGGACCCTGTGCGAACCGCTGGCAGAGCTGGCCCGTTCGCGGGGCATGACGCTGTTCATGCTGTTGCTGGCCGGTTATCAACTGGTGATCAGGCATCTGGGTGGCCAACAGCAGTTCATGCTCGGTACCGATGTGAGCGGCCGGCCATTGGCCGAGCACAACGACATGATCGGTTTCTTCGTCAACCAGTTGACCCTGCGCTGCGACCTGCGCGGTGAGCCGACTCTGGCTGGCCTGCTCGAACAGGTGCGCGATCAGGCGCGACTGGCCTACGCCCATCAGGACTTGCCATTCGATCTGGTGGTCTCGGCCCTGGCGCCGGAGCGTCGCAGCGGTCATTCGCCGCTGTTCCAGGTCAAGCTCAACTACCAGCCGTCGCGGGTTGCCCGGATCGACCTGGCCGGTGCGTGCATGACCTCGCTGGACGTGGTGCAGGCACCCGGCGACTTCCATCTGGTGCTGGACCTGGTGCATGGCAGCGAAGGCATCGACGCGACCCTCAAATATCGCGGCGAATACTTCGATCAGGACCGCGCCCTGCGCCTGCAGCACTTGTGGACGCGCCTGCTGCAGGAAAGCAGCGCCCTGCTGGACCAGTCGCTGCCGGTACTGGCCGAGCGGCTCGAGGCCTGGGACCTGGATTTCCAGCGTGATCGCCAACAGTCGCAAACCCTGGCCGGTCGTCGCCAGATGCTGCAAACCAAACGTCGCTCATTGACCCTTTAACCGAGTTGGATGCCTTTATGTCTATCGTGCCCCCACCTTCTCGCGCCCTCGGCGGCGTGCGTCGCAAAGCCATGAACGTGTCGGAACAGCAACTGGTCAGCGAGCGCCTGCTCAGCCCCGACCACGCCTTGCCGCTGGTGATCGAGCCGGCAGTCAGCGGCGTCGACCTGATCGCCTGGGCAGCCCGGGAACGGGAAAACCTGGAGAAGAAACTGCTGCAATACGGCGCCCTGCTGTTCCGCGGCTTCTCGGTGGTGTCGGTGGAACAGTTCGATCAGGTGATCGCCGCCCTGTCCCCCGGCGCGCTTGAATACATGTTCCGCGCCTCGCCGCGCACCCGGGTCGGCGGCAACATCTACACCTCGACCGACTACCCGGCCGACCAGATGATCTTCCCGCACAACGAGCACTCGTACTCGCCACGCTTCCCGCTGCGCCTGTTCTTCTATTGCCACATTCCATCCGAGACCGGCGGTGAAACGCCCATTGGCTCGACCCGTGCCATCAAGGCCCGCATCAGTCCGGACATCGAAGCGCGCTTCCGTGAAAAAGGCGTGCTGTACGTGCGCAACTACGGCGACGGGTTCGGCTTGCCGTGGCAGACCGTGTTCCAGTCCGAAGACCGTGGCGAAGTGGAAGCCTACTGCGCCAGTGTCGGCATCGAAGTGGAATGGAAGGAAAACAACCGCCTGCGCACCCGCCAACGCGGGCCGGCCGTGGTGCGTCACCCGCGCACCGGTGAGGAAGTCTGGTTCAACCACGCCACCTTCTTCCACATCAGCACCCTGCCGCCGGCCATCCGCGACTCACTGCAAAGCAACTTCACCGACCTCGACCTGCCCACCAACACCTTCTACGGCGATGGCGAACCCATCGAACCGCAGGTGCTGGAGTCCCTGCGCGCCGCTTACCTGGACTCGCTGGTGAAGTTCGGCTGGCAACAGGGCGACGTGCTGTTCATCGACAACATGCTGGCGGTACACGGTCGCGAACCCTTCACCGGCAAGCGCGCCATCATGACCGGCATGGCCGAAGCCCTGCTGCAGCGTGACGTCGCCGTCTGATCTTTCAACGGGCGCATCCCAATGAACACCCAGGCTCATCTGACGGCGGTCAGTGGGCCTGTGTGTCCCTGTTGTCGCCCGGTTTTAACCCCTATTTCCAGTCGAGTTGAACATGAGCGGACTCCAAGGTTTTCGTATCTCGCCACAACAGGCGTCTGTGTATCGGCACATCAACGGCGTTGCCGATCATCCACTGAGTTGCCGCTTGCAGTGGGCGCTGCCCCATCCGGTAACGGCCGATACCCTGAACCAGCGCCTGTGCGCACTGATCGCCGACAGTGAAATCCTGCGCACCCGCCTGGTTGCGGTGCCGGGTCTGCGCCATCCGGTGCAGGTGATCCATGACAGTGTTGACGTGCCGGTTGCCGTGCAGGACTTGCGCACATTCGATCAGGCGCAACAGGACGCCGCCCTGGCTCGCCTTGCCACGCAGCCCCGCGACTGGACCTCACCGTTGGCCGTGACACTGGTGCAGCTGTCGGACCAGCAATCGCTACTGGACCTGGCCGCTGCCAGCAGCCATTTCGACCTCGCCAGCCTGAAACTGCTGGCCCGGGCGTTGCAGCAGGACGCCAGCCCCGAGTTGAGCGAATCGCTGCAATACGCCGATTACGCCGAGTGGCGCTGGAGCCTGACCGAGGACGAACCCGATCATCCGGGGGTCAATTTCTGGAAGCCACTGGCCGAAAGCGAGCAACCTTCCCTGCAACTGTCCCTGGAGTCGGTTTCGGGCACAGGCTTTGCCCCGGACCGTGTTGATCTTGAGATCGCGCAGGACCTCGCCCGCCACCCGGCGCTGACCGACAACCTGCTGCTGAGCGCCTGGGCGACTCTGCTCGCACGCCTGGCCGGCCAGCAGCAGATTGCGCTGACGGTGATCCTGGAAAACCGTGGCGCGGAACTGGAACACGCCCTGGGCCTGTTCGAGCAATGCCTGCCGGTGCGTTTTGACCTGGACACCCAAACCACGCTGGCCGAGCAAGGCAAGGCCGTCGCCGCCACCCTCGAACGCAGCGCCGGCTGGCAGGACTACTACACCCACGATCTCAATGGCGGTTACGCCTTCGCCTGCCGTCAGGCCGACCCTGCGCAGCGCTATGCCAGCGCCGTGTTGAACCCGGTCAAGGCCTGCCTGAATGTGCACCGGTCGGCAGACGGCGTTCAGGCCCAGCTGATTTACGACCGCCACACCCTGAGCGCCAACGCCGCTGCCTGCCTCGGCGAGCAATGGCTGCAACTGCTGCAAGGCGCTTTGGCCGAGCCGCAACGCAGCTGGGCGCAACTGCCGCTGTCGGGCCCGCTGCAAGCGCAGACCATCGATAACACACCGACCTCGCCTGCGATTGAACCGCTCACGTTGGTGGAGCTGATTGCCCACCAGGTTCGGCAACAACCCGATGCCATTGCCCTGAGCGACCAGGATGGCGACCTGAGCTACGCCGCCCTCGACGCCTGCGCCACTCGCCTGGCCCATCAATTGCGCGACGCCGGCATCGCCGCCGGTGTGCCGGTGGGCATCCTGTTCGGCCGTGGCAATGCCGCCATCGTCGCCATGCTCGCGGTGTTGAAGGCCGGCGGCGCGTACGTGCCGGTCGACCCGACCTACCCGGCAGACCGCCGTGCCTACATGCTCGCCGACAGCGCCATCGCCCACATCGTGGTCAGTGCCGAACTGGCCGACAGCGTCCCGGCGAGCCTGCAGCGCTTCGTGCTCGACGACCTGACGGTGCCGGACATCAGCGACCTTGCGCCGCTGCCTTTGCCGCAGGCCGACGATCTGGCCTACCTGATCTACACCTCCGGTTCCACCGGCGCACCGAAAGCCGTGGAAATCAGCCATGGCGCCCTGAGTTTTTCCACCCAGGTGCGCATGGCTGCCTATGACACGCCGGTGCGGGCCTACCTGTTGCTGTCTTCGTTCGCCTTCGACAGCTCGGTGGCGGGCATTTTCTGGACCCTGGCCCAGGGTGGCCGCCTGGTCTTGCCGGCCACCGGCGAAGAGCTGGACATGCCGCGCCTGGCGCAGCTGATTGCCCAACACCGCGTGAGCCACGGGCTGTCGCTGCCGTCGCTCTATCAGGCGTTGCTCGACCAGCTGCAACGTACCGCCGGCAGCGACAGCCTCGAATGCTGGATCGTCGCCGGTGAAGCCTGCCCGCCATCCTTGATCGCCCAGCACAGCCGGGCCTTGCCGAACGCACGGCTGGTCAATGAATACGGCCCCACCGAAGCCACGGTCTGGGCTTCCTTTGAAGTGCTGGACCCCAACCGTGCCCTGAGCATCGGTCGGCCCATCGCCGGCATGGACCTGCGCGTGCTCAATGAATACGGGGTCGCCAGCGCTGTTGGCGAGCCGGGAGAAATCGTCCTCGCCGGCCCGACCCTGGCCCGCGGCTATCGCAACAAACCCGAGGAAACCGCCAGGGCCTTCGTCACCCTGGCCGATGGCACCCGCGCCTACCGCACCGGCGACCTGGCCTGCTGGCTGGCGGACGGACGCCTGGCGTTCCTGGGACGCAAGGACCATCAGGTCAAGCTGCGCGGCTACCGCATAGAACTCGGTGAAATCGAGCGTCAACTGTGCAGCCACAGCGACGTGCGCGAAGCCGCGGTGATCGTGCAGGAACACGCCGCCGGCAAGCGCCTGCTGGCCTACATCCTGGCGGCCCACGGCTATGCACCGGACTCGGAGGCGATCAAGCGTTTCCTCGGCGAGCGCTTGCCCTCGTACATGGTGCCGGCCCGGGTGCTGACGCTGCCGACCTTCCCGCGCACGCCCAACGGCAAGCTCGATCTGCGCCAGTTGCCCGACCCGGACCAGTTCGACGAAAGCGCCCACGTGGCCCCGCGCAACGCCATGGAAACCACGCTGCAAGCCATTGTCGCCAGGGTCTTGAAGCTTGAGACCGTGAGTGTCACCGAGAACTTCTTCGCCATCGGCGGCGACTCGATCCTCAGCCTGCAAGTGGTCGCCCAGGCCCATGAGCAAGGCATCGCCTTGTCGGCCAAGCATGTATTCGAGCGCCAGACCATCGCCGCCATGGCCGAAGTGGCACAGCCGCTGGCCGCCGACAGCGTGACCGCGCAAGCCCCGAGTACCGAGTTCAGTGCCTCGGGCCTGTCCGATGACGAGATGCAGGCGCTGATGGCCGAACTCGACGAGAACGAATTTTGACTGGCCGCACTCTTCACCGCGCTCCTCACCGCACAGATCGCCGCGCCGTCACCCCTTTTTTTGCAGGACGCTTTAAATGACCACCGAAAAAACCAGCAGCAACCCGATCGAAGACATCTACCCCCTGTCACCGTTGCAGCAAGGGATGCTGTTCCACTCCCTGCTGCACGAAGATTCCGGCGTGTACCTGATGCAGGACCGCTACCGCATCGGGGGTGCCATCGATGAAGCGCTTTTCCTGGAGTCGTGGCGCCAGGTGGTGGCGCTGCACCCGTCCCTGCGTGCCAGTTTCCAGTGGAAAACCCAGAAGCAACCGGTGCAGGTGATCCACCGCGAGGTCAAGGTGCCGCTGGACACAATCGACTTGCGCGGGCTTGCGCCCCATGAGCAGGAAGCACGTATCCGTGCCCTGCTGGCCGACGAACAGAAAACCGGTTTCAACCTGTCGAAGCCGCCGCTGATCCGCTTCCGTCTGGTGCGCCTGGCCGACGAGTCCTACGAATTCATCCGCAGCTTCCACCACATCCTGATGGATGCCTGGTGTATCTCCCTGGTCACCGTGGATTTCCTCAAGGTCTACGAAGCGCTGTGCAACGACCACACGCCGCAGCTCAAGAGCCCGCGCCCGTTTCGCGATTACATTCAGTGGCTGCAACGCCAGGATGCAGGCAAGGCCGAACAGTTCTGGCGTGGCCAGCTGCAGGGGCTCAATGCGCCGACGCCGTTGACCGTGGACAACGGCGTGACCCGCGACCGCTACACGGACGCCGTCTTGGTGGACGATCAACTGATTCGCCTGAGCGAGCAGGAAACCCAGGCCCTGGCGAGCTTCTGCCGCAGCAACCGGATCACCCCGAACACCTTCTTCCAGGGTGCCTGGTCGTTGCTGTTGTCGCGCTACAGCGGCCAGCGTGACGTGCTGTTCGGCGTTACCGTGGCCGGCCGCCCGGCGGAATTGACCGGCGTGGCGGAGATGATCGGCCTGTTCATCAATACCCTGCCGTTGCGGGTCTCGGTAGACCCCGAGGCGCCCCTTGACCAGTGGCTTGGCGCCCTGCAAGGGCTGAACGTCGACATGCGCGACTATGAGCACACGCCGCTGACCGACATTCAGGGCTGGAGCGATTTCCCCCGTGGCGAAACCCTGTTCGACAGCATTCTGGTGTTCGAGAACGCGCCCATCGACGAGCAGATTCTGGAGGGTGGCTTCCAGTTCAGCCTCGATGGCATGGACCACAGCGTGCACACCCACTACGGCCTGACCGTGGTGATCTTGCCTGAAGCCGAGCTGGGCATTCGCGTGTCCTACGACCGCGAACGCTTCGAGGCTGCCACCGTCCAGCGCCTGCTCGGTCACCTGGCCAGCCTGGTGCGCGGCATGCTCGCCGCCCCGAACGCCAGGCTGGGCAGCTTCGAACTGCTGGCCGAAGACGAACGCCGGCAAATGCTCGGCGAGTGGGCCGTCAACCCGCATGCTTTCCCGCTGGAGCAAAGCTACGCGCAGCTGTTCGCCGAACAGGTTGCCCAACGTGGCGATCAGCTGGCCGCGATCTGCGACGGCGAATCCCTGACCTACACCGAGCTGGATCGCCGCGCCACCCGTCTGGCCCATGCCCTGCGCGATGCCGGCGCCGGCGAGGACCGCTTGGTCGCGCTGGTCGCCCCTCGTGGCCTGTCGCTGCTGACCATGATGATCGCCGTGTTCAAGGCCGGCGCGGCGATGCTGCCGCTGGAGGTCAATCACCCGCCGGAACGCCTGCGCGAAATCCTCAACCTGTCCCGCGCACCGCTGCTGGTGGCCAGCGAAGGTTGCAATGGCCTGCTCGATCAACTGCTCAGCGGCCTCGATCACGCCCCCACGGCATTGTGCGCCGAAGCCTGCTGGCGGACCGGCAACCATGCGCCGTTGCCGCTGCTCGGTAGCCCCGACAGTCTTGCCTATGTGTTGTTTACCTCCGGTTCCACCGGCACACCCAAAGGCGTGATGATCGAACAACGGGGCATGCTCAATAACATCTACGGCAAGGTCCCGGCCCTGGGCCTGAACGCCGATGACCGCATCCCGCAGACCGCCTCGGTGGCCTTCGATATTTCCGTGTGGCAGTTCCTCGCCGCACCGGTGCTGGGCGCCACGGTTCATATCCTGCCGGATGAAGTGGCCCACGATCCGCAACGCCTGCTGCAAGTGCTGGCCAGCGAACGCCTGAGCGTGCTGGAAATCGTCCCCAGCCTGATGCGCACCCTGCTCGCGCTGTGCCCGTGCGACCTGCAACTGCCTGACCTGCGCTGGGTGCTGCCGACCGGCGAAGCCCTGCCGCCGACCGTGGCCCGCGACTGGTTCGCGCGCTTCCCGAACATTGCCCTGATGAACGCCTACGGTCCCGCCGAATGCGCCGACGATGTGGCGTTCCAGCCGATTTTCGAAGCGCCGGATGCCGACGTCAGCCACATGCCCATCGGCCAGCCGACCGCCAACAACCGCTTGTATGTGCTGGACGAGGCCTTGCGCCCGGTGCCGGTCGGCGTGGCCGGGGAGATCTGTGTCGGTGGTGTCGGTGTCGGCCGTGGCTACCTGCACGATCCGCAACGCAGCGCAGACGCCTTCATCGATCACCCGACACTCCAGGGACGCCTCTACCGCACCGGCGATTTGGGACGCTGGCGCGCCGATGGCGTGATCGAATACCTGGGCCGTCGCGACCAGCAGGTCAAGCTGCGCGGCCACCGCATCGAACTGACGGAAATCGAACATCGCCTGGCCCAGCACCCGAACGTGCGTGAAGCCGCCGTTCTGCTGCGCGAGAACAGCGTCGGCGAAGCCTGGCTGGTGGCTTACTGGTCGGCCCATGACGAGAGCCTGGGCAGCGATGGCCCGAGCGGCCAGTTAGGCGAGCATCTGCGCACGCAACTGCCGCCGTACATGGTGCCGGCAGCGTTTGTCTGCCTGGAACGCCTGCCGCTCAATGCCAACGGCAAGGTCGACCGCAAGGCCCTGGCCGCCAAAGAACTGGACTGGCAGGCCGACGCCCTGGAAAGCATCGCCCCGCGCAACGAACTGGAAGCGGCCGTGGCCAAGGTCTGGGCCGAGGTACTGGGCCGCGACAACGTCGGCGTGGAAGACAACTTCTTCACCCTCGGCGGGCACTCGCTGCTGGCCACGCAAATCGTTGCGCGCCTGCGGGCGCACTTCAAACTCGACCTGCCCTTGCGTGTGCTGTTCGAACACCCCACGGTCGCGTTGCTGGCCGTGGCGATTGCCGCCCGCCAGGCCGACGCTGCCGCGCCGCAAGCCAACAACAGCCAAGGACCGCAAGCCCAGCCACGGCCGGCGCTGCTGCCGCTGTCGTTCTCGCAACAACGCCTGTGGTTCATCGAACAACTGACACCGGGCACCACGCTGTTCAACATCCCGTTCGCCCTGCACTTGAAAGGCGAGCTGAATGTCGACGCCCTGCACGCCAGCCTCAACGATCTGCTGGCACGCCATGAAATCCTGCGCACCGGCATCCGCAGCACCGATGGCGTGCCTTGCCAGCACATCAGCCAATCGCTGAGCATCGAATTGCCGTTCGACGACTTGTCCGCGCTGGCGGCCACCGCCCGCGAAGGCGCGCAGTTCAGTGCCCTGCAAGGCACCTTCGAGCAACCGTTCGATCTGAGCCATCCGCCGCTGTTGCGTGCACGCCTGCTGCGCCTGGCGCCACAGGAGCACGTACTGGGCATTGCCTTGCATCACCTGGTCTCCGACGCCTGGTCGGCGACCATCGCCCTGCGCGAACTGGCCCTGGGTTATGAAGCCCGTTGCAACGGCAAGTCGGCCGAGCTGCCGGCATTGCCGGTGCAATACGCCGACTTCGCCCTGTGGCAACGCGAGCACCTGCAAGGTGCCGAGCTCAAGCGTCAGCTCGACTACTGGACCCGTACCCTGGACCGCAGCAACAGCGAAAGCAGCCCGTTGCTGGCGCTGCCGACCGATCTGGCGCGGCCGTCGGTGCAGACCTATCGCGCCGGCATCGTACAGCGTGAACTCGGCGCCGACCTCAGCGCGCGGGTGCAGGCTTTTGCCAGTCGTCTGGGCACCACGCCCTTCACGGTGTTGTTCGCCGGCTTCGCCGTGCTGATGCACCGTCTGAGCGGCGATGCCACGGTGCTGATCGGCACTCCGGTGACCCACCGTGAACAACCGGGCACCGAAGGCCTGCTCGGCATCCTGCTGAACAACCTCGCCATACGCGCCGATTTCGCACCCCAGGCCGATTTCACCGCACTGGTGGAGCAAGTGGCCCTGCGCCTGCGTGAAGGCTTGCAGCATCAGGACCTGCCCTTCGAGCAACTGGTCGACAGCCTGCAACTGCCGCGCAGCCTCAGCCACGCGCCGCTGTATCAGGTGATGGTGGCCCAGCAACTGGCCATGGAATCGCGCCTGCGCTTCCCCGGCCTTGAGTTCGAAGCCCTGGACACTCCGCTGAAACAGTCCGAGTGCGACCTGGACCTGCACGTGCTGTGCCCGGCCAATGCGCCGATCCAGCTGGAGCTGATGTACGCCCTGGACCTGTTTGTCGCCGACAGCGCGCGCCAGACCCTCGCCCGCCTGGAGCATCTGCTCGAACACATGATTGCCGAACCGCAACGCCCGGTGGCCGCCCTGCCGCTGCTGATGCCTGAGGAATGGCAACGCACCGTGGTCGAGTGGAACCGCACCGACATGGACGTGCCTCGGCACCTGACCTTCGCCCAACTGTTCGAACAGCAGGCCGAACGCACTCCGGACCGCGACGCCCTGTGCTTCGAAGGGCGCAGCCTGAGCTACGGCGAACTCAATCGCCGGGCCAACCAGGTCGCGCATTACCTGCGCAGTCGCGGGGTGGTGGCCAACCGCCCGGTGGCCCTGTGCGTGGAACGCTCGCTGGAGCTGTTGATCGGCCTGCTGGGCATTCTCAAATCCGGTGGTGCCTACGTGCCGCTCGACCCGACCTACCCGGTCGATCGCCTGGCCTACATGCTCGAAGACGCGCAACCGGCGCTGTTCCTCGGCCAGCAAGGGCTGCTGGAGCAGCTTGGCAGCGACTTGCCGCGCCTGCGCCTGGACACCGACGCCGCCCTGTTCGCCGCGCAGCCCGATGACAACCTTGCGCCACTGGCCGGGCCGGACGACCTGGCCTACATCATGTACACCTCCGGTTCCACCGGTAAGCCCAAGGGCACGCTGGTCACCAACGGCTCGGTGGTCAACCTGGCCTGGGCGCGCATTCACGGCCTGTACCGGCGCTACACCGACCAGCCGATGCGCACCAGTTTCAACTACTCGTTCGCGTTCGACAGTTCGGTGGCCGAGCTCATCCTGCTGCTCGATGGCCACAGCCTGTACCTGACGCCCGAAGATGTGCGCTACGACCCCGAGGCACTTGCACGGTTTTTCCGCGATACACGCCTGGACGCGTTCGAATGCACCCCGGCACAGCTCAAGGCGCTGCTCGAAAGCGACGGCGTGCGTCGTGGCCAGGTGTACCTGCCGCGCTTCGTGCTGTTCGGTGGCGATGCCGTGGACGCACAACTGTGGCAGCGCCTGCCGTCGATTGCCGGCAGCCGCTTCTTCAACACCTACGGTCCGACCGAATGCACGGTGGACGCCACCGGCTGCGCTGTGGACGACTTCCCGGCACGGCCGATCATCGGCCGCCCTATCGCCAACGTGCGCACCTATGTACTCGATGCCTGGCTCAACCCGATGCCGGCGGGCGTGCCGGGTGAACTGCACATTGGTGGCGCCGGCGTGACCCTGGGCTACCTCAACCGCGCCGAGCAGACGGCGAAAGTCTTCATTGACGATCCGTTCTCGCCGCTGCCGGGCGCGCGCATGTACAAGACGGGCGACCTGGTGCGCTGGTTGCCCGACGGCAATATCGAATACCTGGGACGCATGGACCATCAGGTGAAAATCCGTGGCTTCCGGGTCGAGCTTGGGGAAATCGAAGCCCTGATCGGCGCCCAGCCCGGCGTGCGCCAATCGGTGGTGCTGGCCCGCGAGGACGTACCCGGCGACAAGCGCCTGGTGGCCTATGTCACCTGTGATGCCCAGGCCGACATCGACGCCTGGCGCAAAGCCATCGGCGCCGCCCTGCCCGACTACATGGTGCCTTCGGCCTTCGTGGTGCTCGATGAGCTGCCGCTGACCGACAACGGCAAACTCAACCGCAAGGCCCTGCCGGCCCCGGACATTCAATCCGCGCCGGACGCCCAGGACCTGCCGCGTACCCTCGCCGAGCAACAATTGGCGGCGCTGTGGTCCGAACTGCTCAACGTGCCGTTGACGCAGATCGGTCGCGACAGCCACTTCTTCTACCTGGGCGGTCACTCGCTGCTGGCGGCGGTGCTGTTTGCCCGCCTGCGCCAACAGTTCGCCACGGTTCCGGCGCTGCGCTCGGTGTTCGAACACCCGACGCTGGAGGCCCTGGCCGCGCTGTTGGGCGAACCGCTGCAAGCCCCGGCCGCGACCTGGACCAAGGCACAACGCCCGAGCCGCCTGCCGCTGTCCTTCGAACAACAGCGCCTGTGGTTCCTCGAACAGTTGAGCGCCGACGGCGGCGAGTACAACGTGGTCAGCGCCGTGCAATTGGACGGTGAACTGAACGTTGCGGCCCTGCAATCGGCCTTGAACGCCGTGGTCGCGCGCCATGAGAGCTTGCGCAGCCGCATCGTGCGCGAGGCCGACGGCGAACTGGCGCTGGTGATCGAGCCGCAAGCGGACGTCACGCTGCGTCTGGCCCCGCTGGAGGCAAGCAGCGATGAAGTCTGGCAACAGCTGACCGACGAGGCGATCCATGCCGAGACCGGCCACCGCTTCGACCTGGCCAACCAGATTCCGCTTCGCGCCACGCTGATTCAGCGCCGTGGCCAGCCTCAGGCGTTGTTGCTGCTCAATGTGCATCACTGCGCCACCGACGACGCGTCCAGCCAGAACCTGCTCGATGAGCTGGCGCGTTTCTATGACGCCCATTGCCAGGGCGCCGTTGCCGAGTTGCCGGACCTGGCCCTGCAATACCCCGACTACGCGCTCTGGCAGCGTGAACCGGGGCAGCAGGCGCGGTTCACCGAGCAACTGGACTACTGGCGCACGCAACTGGAGGACGGTGACTACCTGCTGGACCTGCCGACCCGACAGGCTCGCCCACATCAGCTCGACCCGGTCGCCGGCGCGGTGCAGCTGCAATTGCCGCAGGAGCTGACCGTACGCTTGCGCCAATTCGCCCAACAACGCGGCGCCACCCTGTACATGCTGATGCTCGGAGCCGCGCAATTGCTGCTGGGGCGTCATGCCAACCAGCGCGATGTGCGTTTCGGCAGCCCGGTCGCCCAACGTCCGCTGGCCGAGTTGCAGCCGCTGATCGGTTGCTTCGTCAACTCCGTGGTCATGCGCAGCGACCTCGATCCGGCGTTGAGTTTCGAGGGTCTGCTCAGCCAGGTTCGCGACCGCGTACTGGACGCCCAGCAACATCAGGACGTGCCGTTCGACCAGGTGGTCGAAGCCTTGAATCCGTCCCGTAGCCTCGCTCAAACGCCACTGTTCCAGGTGCTGTTCGTGATGCAGAACGCCGATGCGTCCGCCGGCCAGTGGCCGCAGTTGCAGGTGCGTGAGCGCGCGGTAACGGCGCAATCGGCCAAGTACGACCTGAACTGGGAAGTGCATGACGGCGAGGAGCTGTCGGTGCTGCTCGAATACCGTGCCGCGCTGTTCAGCGAGAGCACCGTCAAGGCCTGGCTGGATCAGTGGCAACAATTGCTGGAAACCATGCTCGACGCGCCGCAGACTCGCCTCGGTGACTGGTCACCGTTGACTGAAACCCAGCGTCGGCAACAGCTGATCGAGTGGAACGCCACCGAGCGTCACTACACCGGCCCGAGCAACCTGCACACGGCCCTCAGCCAGCAGGCGGCCCTGACGCCGAATGCTCCGGCACTGGTGTTCGAAGGCCAGCGCCTGAGCTACGCCGAGCTGGATCAGCGCGCACAGCAGTTGGCCCGTGCCCTGCGTGCGGCCGGGGTCGGTCGCGAGACGATTGTTCCGGTGTGCATGGAGCGCTCGGTGGAGATGGTCGTCGCCCTGCTCGGCATCGTGCATGCCGGTGCGGCATGGCTGCCGCTCGATCCCGAGTTGCCGGCGGCGCGCCTGGCCTTCCTCATCGAAGATGCCGATGCGCGCATCACCCTGACCCAACCACAGTGGCTGTCGCGCCTGCCGGCCGGGCACGACGCCTGGACCCTCGACGCGTTGCCACAGGCACCTGCGGCCGAGCCGCTGAGCGTGGAGCCAAACGACCTGGCCTACGTGCTCTACACCTCCGGTTCCACCGGCCAGCCCAAAGGCGTGATGAACGAACATGGCGCCTTGATGAACCGCATCCACTGGATGCAGGACGCCTTCCCGATTGGCCCGAACGACCGCGTGTTGCAGAAGACGCCGTACAGCTTCGACGTGTCGGTGTGGGAGTTCTTCTGGCCGCTGATCACCGGCGCCACGCTGGTGGTTGCCCGCCCGGACGGCCATCGCGACCCGGCCTACCTCAGCCAGTTGATCCAGCAGGAACAGGTCACCATCCTGCACTTCGTGCCATCGATGCTGCGCGCCTTTGTCGAAGAGCCGAGCCTTGAGCACTGCCACAGTCTGCGGCAGGTGTTCGCCAGCGGCGAAGCGCTGCCGGCGGATCTGGTGCGGCGTTTCATGGGCAGCCACCCGGCGGCGCTAATCAACCTGTACGGCCCGACCGAAGCGGCCATCGACGTGTCGGTGTGGCGTTGCTCGCAAGACGACGTAATCGTGCCGATTGGCAAACCGATCGCCAACCTGCGCCTGTACATCCTCGATGCTTCGATGCAGCCATTGCCCATCGGCAGCATCGGCGAGCTGTACATCGGCGGTGTCGGCGTGGCCCGTGGCTACCTCAAACGCCCGGAACTGACCGAGGAGCGCTTCCTCGAAAGCCCGTTCATCGAGGGTGATCGCCTGTACCGCACCGGCGACCGCTGCCGCTTCCTCGCCGATGGCAACATCGAATACCTCGGCCGCCTGGATCATCAGGTGAAGTTGCGTGGCCAGCGTATCGAACTGGGTGAAATCGATGCCGTACTGTTGAAGCAGTCCGGCGTTCGCGATGCCGCGACCCTGTTGCTCGATCAGCGTCTGGTGAGTTTCTGGTGCGGCGACGCCGATGAAAGCGCCCTGCGTGCGGCCTTGAACGACAACCTGCCGGCGCACATGGTGCCGGGCCTGCTGGTGCAGCTGGACAACCTGCCGCTCAACAGCAACGGCAAGCTCGACCGCAAGGCGCTGGCTGCCACGGCATTGCCTGAAACACACCTTGACCGACCTCAGACGGCACCGCGCAACGCCACTGAAACGGTGCTGTGCGAGCTGTTCAGCGAACTGCTGGAATGCCCGTCGGCAGGCATCGAAGACCACTTCTTCCAACTCGGTGGTCACTCGTTGCTAGCCACTCGCCTGGTCGCGCGGGTGCGTGAACGTCTTGGCGCAACGCTGCCGTTGGCAGTGGTGTTCGCCCAGCCGACCGTAGCGGCATTGGCCGATCACCTGCGGGCGGCACTGCCCGGCGAAACGATCAGAGCGCAGTCGCGTCCGACGCGGTTGCCGCTGGGTCTGGCACAACAGCGGTTCTGGATGCTCGGCCGACTGGTAGCGGATTCGCGCGAATACCACATGCCGTTTGCCCTGACCCTGCGTGGCGATCTTCAGATCGATGCCTTGAGCAAGGCGTTCGAACAGGTCAGCCAGCGCCATCTGGTGCTGCGCAGCCGTATCGTCGAAGTCGATGGCGAGGCGCAATTGCTGATCGACGAACAGGGTCCGGCGCTGGCCGTTGATTGCGTGGCCACAGCAGACTGGACAGCGGCCTGCGCGCATGCCGAAGACGCCTTGATGGCGCCTTTCGACCTGGCGGGCGCCGCGCCTTGGCGGGCTCACCTGTTGCAACGCCAGGACAGCGACGAAAGCCGCCTGCTGGTGTGCCTGCACCACAGCGCCACCGACGGCTGGGCCATGCAACTGCTGATCGATGAGCTGAGCCAGGCCTATAGCGCCAACCTGCACGGGCAGGCACCGGACTGGGCCGCGCTGGAGATCGACTACGTCGACTTCGCCCTGTGGCAACAGCACCCGGACACCCAGGCCGGCCGCAGCGCCAGCCTGGACTACTGGAAAAACCACCTGGGCCAGGACGACTATCAACTCGACCTGCCGCTGGACCATCCGCGCGGCGCCGAAGCGGACCGCCGCGCCGGGCAACTGACGCTCAGCCTCGGCAGCGCACGTGCGGACGCCATTCGCCAATTCGCCCGTCAACGCGGCACCACCGCCTACGTGGTGCTGGCCAGTGCCTTGAGCGCCCTGCTCGCGCGCTACAGCGGCCAGCGCGAGATTCGCCTTGGCACGCCCGCCGATCAGCGCGATCAACCGCAAACCCAAGCCTTGCTGGCGTGTCTGGTGAACACCCTGGTGATCCACAGCGACGTCGATCAGCAGGCCCCCGGCGAGCAGTTGCTGGCCAACCTCGAAGCTGACCTGCGCGCGGCCCAGGCTCATGCCGACCTGCCGTTCGCCACGCTGGTGGGCGCCGTCGCGCAACGCCGCGACCTGAACCGCACGCCGCTGTTCCAGGTGATGTTCGCCCTCAACCACGGGCGCATGGACAGCCGTCAGTGGCCGGGCCTGACCATCGACGAGCAGATGCTGCCGGTGATCGATGCCAAGTTCGAACAGAGCTGGGAAGTCCAGGACGACGGCCGCGACATGATCCTCGCCCTCGAATACCAGTCGGCGCTGTTCGACGCGCACACCATGCAACGCTGGAGCGAGCAATGGTGCAGCCTGCTCGACGCGCTGGTCGCCGCACCGCAGCGGCCGCTGGTGGAGCTGTTCCCGCAACAGCAGGATCAGCAGCAACTGGATCGCTGGAACGCCACCGAGCGCCACTACTCCGGCCCGAGCAACCTGCACACGGCCCTCAGCCAACAGGCGGCCCTGACGCCGAACGCTCCGGCACTGGTGTTCGAAGGCCAGCGCCTGAGCTACGCCGAACTGGATCAGCGCGCACAGCAGTTGGCCCGTGCCCTGCGTGCGGCCGGGGTCGGCCGCGAGACCATCGTCCCGGTGTGCATGGAGCGTTCGGTGGAGATGGTCGTCGCCCTGCTCGGCATCGTGCATGCCGGTGCGGCGTGGCTGCCGCTCGATCCCGAGTTGCCGGCGGCGCGCCTGGCCTTCCTCATCGAGGACGCCGATGCGCGCATCACCCTGACCCAAGCGCAATGGCTGTCGCGCCTGCCGGCCGGGCACGACGCCTGGACCCTCGACGCGTTACCCACCGCACCCGCAGTCGAGACGCTGAACGTGGAGCCAAACGACCTGGCCTACGTGCTCTACACCTCCGGTTCCACCGGCCAGCCCAAGGGCGTGATGAACGAACACGGCGCCTTGATGAACCGCATCCACTGGATGCAGGACGCCTTCCCGATTGGCCCGAACGACCGCGTGCTGCAGAAGACGCCGTACAGCTTCGACGTGTCGGTGTGGGAGTTCTTCTGGCCGCTGATCACCGGTGCCACCCTGGTGGTTGCCCGTCCGGACGGCCATCGCGACCCGGCCTACCTCAGCCAGTTGATCCAGCAGGAGCGGGTCACCACCCTGCACTTCGTGCCGTCGATGCTGCGCGCCTTCGTCGAAGAACCGAGCCTGGCGCACTGCCACAGCCTGCGGCAGGTGTTCGCCAGCGGCGAAGCGCTGCCGGCGGATCTGGTGCGGCGTTTCATGGGCAGCCACCCGGCGGCGCTGATCAACCTGTACGGCCCGACCGAAGCGGCCATCGACGTGTCGGTGTGGCGTTGCTCGCAAGACGACGCGATCGTGCCGATTGGCAAACCGATCGCCAACCTGCGCCTGTACATCCTCGACGCGGCCCAGCAGCCGCTGCCCATCGGCAGCATCGGCGAGCTGTACATCGGCGGTGTCGGCGTGGCCCGTGGCTACCTCAAACGCCCGGAACTGACCGGGGAGCGCTTCCTCGAAAGTCCGTTCATCGAGGGTGATCGCCTGTACCGCACCGGCGACCGCTGCCGCTTCCTCGCCGACGGCAACATCGAATACCTCGGCCGCCTGGACCATCAAGTGAAGCTGCGCGGCCAGCGTATCGAACTGGGTGAAATCGATGCCGCACTGCTGAACCAGCCTGCGATCACCGGGGCCTGCACCCTGGTGCTCGATAACCGGCTGGTGGCCTTCTACAGCGGCAGTGCAGCGCAAGCGGATCTGGGCGCAGCGCTCGGCGCCGAGTTGCCGGCCTACATGGTCCCGACGGTGTGGGTCGAAGTACCGGCCCTGCCGCTGACCACCAACGGCAAGATCGACCGCAAGTCCCTGGCGGCCCTGCCGATGCCGGTGACCCAGGCGGATCACGTGGCACCACGCAACGAACTCGAAGCCCTGCTCTGCCGACTGTTCGGTGAGTTGCTGGGCGAGATGATGAGCGCAGGCCGCGAGGTCGGCACCTCGGACAGTTTCTTCGCCCTGGGCGGGGATTCGATTCTCGGCCTGAAGCTGATCTCGCGCTTGCGTGAACAGGGTTACGCGCTCACCCCCAAAGACCTGTTCCGCTCGCCGACCCCGGCGGCGCTGGCGCAGATCGCAAGCCCCTTGCAGAGCCTGGCCGAACAGGGCGACGTGACCGGTGCGATGCCGTTGATGCCCCTGCATCAATGGTTCTTCGACCAGCAACAGCCGCAAGCGGCGTATTGGAACCAGTCGGTGCTGGCCGACAGCGACCGTCGCCTGGAACCGGCGCTCGTACAGGCCACGCTGGATCGTCTGGTCGCCCACCATGACGCCCTGCGTCTGCGCTTCGCCGAAGTCGATGGCCAGTGGCAGGCGCATTTTGCCCCGGTGTCGCCAGCGTCCTTGACCTGTTGCGACCACCTGGAGCAACTGCAGGATGTCGCCCAGAGCCTCGACCTGCAAAACGGCCCGCTGTTCGCCGCCGCCCTGCTCGAAGGCCAGCCGCAACGCCTGTATCTGGTAGCGCACCACCTGGTGGTCGATGCGGTGTCCTGGACGCCGTTGCTGGAAGACTTCCAGCAGCTGTATCAGGGTCTGGAGCGTGGTGAAAACCCGAGCCTGCCGGCGAAAACCACGTCCTACGGGCAATGGGCAGAGCACCTGCACGCACACGCCGCCAAGGTCGGTGCCGAGCGAGGCTACTGGAACACCCAGGCGGCCGTGAGCGCGGCGCCAACGGCCACGGTCGCCGAGCGCCAGACCCTGTCGGCCCGCTGGGATGCGACCCGCACCCAGCAATGGCTGACCGAGTCCCACGCCGCCTATCGCACGCAACCGGAAGAGCTGCTGATCGCCGCCCTCGCCGCGACGCTGGCCGAAGCGCAAAGCCGTGCCGACATCGTGGTCGATCTGGAGCGCCACGGTCGCGATGCGCCGTTCGAAGGCCTGGATGTCAGCCGCACCGTCGGCTGGTTCACCACCCTTTACCCGTTGCGGGTCAACTCCAGCGGGGCCCCCGGTGAACGTGTGCGCAGCGCCAAGGAAGCCTTGCGCGGCGTACCGGGCCAGGGACTTGGCTACGGCTTGCTGCGCCAGCGCGGCGAATTGTCGGCCAGCCATGGCGATGTGCTGTTCAACTACCTGGGGCATGAGGCTTCGGCCGGTGGCTGGTTACGCGCCAGCCGCCTGACGCCACCGGCAGAAGTGGCCACGGCCAACCGGGTCACCCATGGCCGTGAAGTGGTGGCGTGGCTGGAGGACGGTGTGTTGCACATCCAGTGGCACAGCGTCACGCCGAGCGCCGACAGCCGCTTGCCCGCGCGCCTGCTGGAGCATCTGCAAGCGCTGGTCGAACACTGCCTGGACCCGCAGGCCGGGACGTTGATGCCATCGGACTTCCCGCTGGCCAAAGGCATGAACCAGGCCACCCTCGACACCCTGCTCAAACGCCTGGGGCCAAAGAAATGAGTCCCGCCATCGTCTAGTAGCTAGTAGCTGATTTCGGAGTGCGCCGTTCGCGGCGCACGTGCCCTTCGTTTTTCTGGATTGAACACCGCTGCCATGCATGACCAAATCGAAAACATCTATTCGTTGACTGCGCTGCAAAAAGGCCTGCTGTACCACGAGGCCTACGCCCCCGAGTCCCGGGTTTACTACCAGCAGATGAACATCGCCCTGGCTGGTGAACTCGACCTGGGCGCCTTTCGCCAGGCCTGGCACGCCCTGATGCAGCGCCACGCGGTGCTGCGCACGGCGTTCCTGTGGGAAGAACTGGACGATGCCTTTCAGGTCGTGCTCAAGGAAGCGGACCTGCCGCTGCGCGAAGTCGATTTGCGCGGCAATCCGCAGGGCCTGGCGGCGCTGGCGGCCGAGGATCATGCCCAGGCGTTCGAACTGGGCGCCGCGCCGCTGATGCGCCTGACCCTGGCACGTCTGGACGACCGCGACGGCCTGGCGCACTGGTCACTGCTGTGGACCCACCATCACCTGTTGCTCGATGGCTGGAGTGTCGGTTCGCTGCTGGCGGACTGGCGCGACCTGTACCGTGCGGCCCGGCGCGGTCAACAGGCGGTGCTGGACAGCGTGCGTCCGTTCCAGGACTACGTGGCTTACCTGAGTGAGCGCCCATCCGCCGATGATTTCTGGCGCGCCCGCCTGGCGGACTTCGCCAACACCACCCGCGTTCCCGAGTCCGATCCTCGCGGCCTGCTCGCCGACCCCGTCGAGGCGCACCTGCCCTGCACCGAGCATCTGAGCGTGCTGGATGCCGTGACCACCGCGCGCCTGAGCGGTTTCGCCCGGGACAACAACCTGACCGTCAACACCCTGCTGCAAGCGGCCTACGCCTATTTGCTGGGTCGTCATAACGGCAGCGATGAAGCCTTGATCGGCGTCACCGTGGCCGGGCGTCCACAGCGCCTGGGCGGCGTCGAGCGCATGGTCGGCCTGTTCATCAATACCTTGCCGCTGCGCGTGCGCTGGGACGATGCACCGACCGTGGGCCAATGGCTGGCGGGTATCCAGGACTGGAACGCCGAGATGCGTGAGCACGAACACACGCCGCTGGCCAGCCTGCGCGCATTGACCGCGCTGCCGCCCGGCGGTGAATTGTTCGAAGCGATCATGGTGTTCGAGAACTTTCCGTTCCCGCGCGAACTGGACCAGATCGACGATGGCCTGTTCGGCCTGCCCGATGCGGAACACAGCGCCCCCCTTCGCCACACCGGCGGGCGCAACAACTACCCGATGTCGTTGATCGCTTCGATGGAAGGCGACTGCCTGCATCTGCACCTGGTGCATCAGCGCAAGCGCCTGTCCGACGCCGCCGGCGCACGCCTGTTGCAGCAACTGGTCGCGCTGATCGAAGAACTGAGCCGCGATGCCGCACGCCCCCTGGCCGACGTTGCGCTGTGCCCGGCGCAGGAGCTGAACCTGACCCGCACCTGGGGCAACGGGGCAACGTTGCAATTGCCGGATGCCCCGCTGCATGAACTGATCACCGAGCAGGCTCGCCGCCATCCGGAACGCGAAGCCGTGCGCGACGCCCAGGGTGCGCTGAACTATGGCGAACTGCTGCAAGCCTCGACCGGGCTGGCCAACGCCTTGCGCCAGCGCGGCCTGCAACCGGGTGATCGCGTGGCCCTGGCCCTGCCACGCAGCAATGACGCGGTGGTCTCGCTGCTGGCGGTGATGCAGGCCGGCGGCTGCTTCCTGCCGCTGGACCTGGGCCAACCGGCCTCGCGCCTGGGTGCGCTGATGGCCAGCGCCGACGTGGACTTCATCATCGGTGCGCCGACCTTCGACACCGCCTCCGCCCAGGTGATCGACGCCGCGGCCCGCGCCACCGGCACTGACCTGCCGAGCGTGGACCCACAGGCCTGCGCCTACGTGATCTACACCTCGGGCTCCACCGGCACCCCCAAGGGGGTGCGCCTGTCCCACCGCGCCATCGTGGCCTATGTCAGCGGCATTCTCGCCGAGCTGGGTTGCGACGATGCCGAACAGCCGTGGCGCCATGCCCTGCTGTCGACCCTGGCGGCCGACCTTGGCTACACCCAGCTGTTCGGCGCCCTGGTCAGCGGCGGCAGCCTGCTGCTGGTGGACGATGACACCCGTGCCGACCCGAACGCCCTGGCGCAGTGCTTTGGCGCTTTCCCGCCGGATCTGGTCAAGCTCACGCCCAACCACTTGCAGGGCCTGCTCGCCGCACACCCCGACGCCGGCCTGCTGCCGCGCCGCGCCCTGCTGCTCGGCGGCGAAGCGTTGCAAGGCAGCTTGCTCGACACCGTGTTCGGCCTGTGCCCCGACCTTGCGGTCTACAACCACTATGGCCCGACCGAAAGCGCCGTGGGTATCTGCCTGTCGCGCATCGACCAGCCCCTGGACGGAGTCCAACCGCTGGGCCGTCCACAACCGAACCGCCAATTGCGCGTACTCGATGCTCAGGGCCATGCGGTGCCGGTGGGCATGCCGGGCGAACTGTGGGTCGGTGGCGAAGGTCTGGCCATCGATTACCTGGGCGATCCGGTCCAGACCGCAGCGCGATTCGCAGCCGTCGCCGACCTGCCGCGTGCCTACCGCACCGGCGACCGCGTGCGCTGGCTGGAGTCGGGTGAACTGGCGTTCCTGGGCCGCGTCGACAATCAGGTCAAACTGCGTGGCTACCGCATTGAACTGGGCGAGGTCGAAGCCCAGATCAAACGCCTGTCGAGCAATATCGAGCAGGTACTGGCGCGGGTCATCCAGCCGGCCAACGAAGCACCGCGCCTGATCGCCTGGCTGGTCGCCAGCACGTCCCTGTCGACCGACAAACTGCGCTCCGACCTCGCCCTGCGCGTGCCGGACTACATGGTGCCGGCGGATTTCGTCGCCCTCGATGCGATCCCGCTCAATGCCAACGGCAAACCGGACATCGCCCGCCTGCCGCTGCCCGATGCACCGGTCAGCCAGGACAACTACGTGGCGCCGCGCGATGCGGTGGAAACCGCCTTTGCCGAGATCTGGCAGGACGTGCTGCAAGTGGAGCGCGTCGGCATTCACGACAACTTCTTCGCCCTGGGCGGCGACTCGATTCTCAACCTGCAGATCATCGCTCGCGCCCACCAGCGCGGCATGAAGCTGACGCCCAAGCAATTGTTCGAAAACCGCACCATCGCCGACATTTCGGCGGTGATCAGCCAAGGGGCGAATTTCAGTCGCGAGGCCGCCAGCGTTGCACGCACAGTACCGCTGACAGCCGGCCAGCATGCCCGGATCGTAGCCGGCCCGCTGGTGTCGGACTGGCGTTGCGTGGCGCTTGACTCGCCGATCAGTGTCGAGGTGCTGAACCGCGCCGTGCAGGCCCTGCAACAGCAACACCGTGCGCTGCAGTCGGGTCTGTTCCAGCAGGCGGACGGTACCTGGTCGCAAAACCTTCCGGCGAACCCCAAACCGGCCGGCGCCAGCGTCCAGTCGTTGAACCTCGATGACGCCAATGCCCTGGCAGCGATCGCTGAACAGATCCACGCCTCGCTGGATCATGCCGCGGGCGAAGGCTGGCACGCCTGCCTTTCGCAACAGGGCGATGCCGTGCTGCTGGTCACCCACGCCCTGCGGCTGGACGCCGCTTCATGGGCCCTGCTGATGACCGACCTGGCGCTGGCCGTGGCCCAGGCGCAATACGACCGGGCAATCGAGTTGCCCCATCACGGCGGCCATCTCGATGAATGGGCCGAACATCAGCACAACCGCGCCAAGGATGAAGACGCACTGGAGTCGGCCTGGGAGTACTGGTTGCAACACGCCGGTGAACCCCTGCCGACCACCGCGCAAGCGGACGGCCCGGCGACGGTGCGCAGCGTGCACATCGATGCACCTCTCAATGCCCGCCTGAACCTGCTGCAACGCCGCAGCCATGCACCGTGGGCGTCGCTGGTGGCCACTGCCGTCGCCGCCGAACTGGCGCAACAATCCTCTACGCCGGACGTCTGGCTGAGCCTGGATCGCGGTCGTTGCGAGCGTGCACGCCTGTCGCTCGACAGCGCCTTGAGCCGTACCGATTTCGATCCGGCCACGGTCATTGGCGCCTTGAGCCACGGCGTGCCACTGCGCCTGAGCGTGACTCCGTCGGCCAGTGCCGCGCAGATGCTTGCCCAGGTCGACGCACAACTGGCCGCCGCACCGCATGCCGGTGACGACTACGGTGTGCTGCGCTACCTGGCCGACAACGACTACCTGCGCGAGCCGCTGTTGAGCCTGCCGCAGCCGACGGTGCACATCGCCATGGCTGGCCAATGGCAAGCCCATGAAGGACCGCTGGGTGATGTGATCGCCGCCAGCGCCCCCGTCGAGGCCGACGGGCTGACCCTTCATGTCAGCCTGCGACAGGATCAGTTGCACATCGAATGCCGCGGGGTCGACGCCGAACAGTGGGCGCGGGCCCTGGAACAGCGCCTGACGTTGCTGGCCGCGGACGCCGAACACGCTGTGCCTGGTGCCCATGCGTTCCCGTTATGCCGCGCTGCAGGACATGACCTCGACGCCCTGGGGGCGAACTTCGACTGGGCCGGGATCGACGACCTGCTGCCCCTGTCGCCGATGCAGGAAGGCATGCTGCTGCACACCCTGCTGCGTCCCAACAGCGGCATCTACCTGATGCAGCAACGTTACCGCTGGGACGGCGAGCTGGATCGCAGTGCCATCGAATATGCCTGGGCGCAACAATTGGCCCGCCACCCGATGTTGCGTACCGGTTTCTGGTGGCAGGACGGCAAGGCGGCGCTGCAATGCGTCTACCGCGACACCGACCCGGCCTTTGCCTGGTACGACTGGCGCGGCCTGGATGAAGCCAGTCGCCAACGCCAACTGGACGCCGTGCTGGATGCCGAATGCCGGCAGGGTTTCGACATGCGTCGCCCGCCGCTGACGTTCCTGCGGGTGTTCCAGGTCGCCGACCAGGAGTTCCTGATCGTGCGCAGCTTCCACCACATCCTCACCGACGCCTGGTGCTTCGGCCTGTTGATGGCCGACCTGTTCGCCCACTACCAGGCCCGCGTGCTGGGTCAACCCGCCGCGCGCCCGTTGCTGCCATCGTTCAGCAACTACATCCACTGGTTGCAGTGCCAGGACAACCGCGTTACCGAGCAGTTCTGGACCCGTGAACTGGCCGGTTTCAGTGCGCCGACGCCACTGGTGGTCGATCGCCCGGCCGTGTCCGAGCAAGCGGTCGAAACGGTGGCCAACCTCGATGTCACCCTGTCGATTGCCCAGACCCGTGCCCTGACGGCGCTGTGCCAACAGCACTCGCTCACGCCCAACACCTGGATTCAGGGGGCCTGGGCCTTGTTGCTGGCGCGCTACAGCGGCAGCGATGACGTGCTGTTCGGGGTCACGGTGTCGGGCCGTCCGACCGGGTTGCCCGGTGTCGAAGACATCGTCGGGCTGTTCATCAACAGCCTGCCGCTGCGGGTCAAGGTCGACGACTCGCAAGCGGTGCTGCCATGGCTGCAAGCACTGTTCGCGCACAACTTCGAATTGCGTGCCTACGAACATGCACCGCTGGTGGACATCCAGCGCTGGAGTGAGGTCGAGCATGGCCGGTCGCTGTTCGACAGCCTGGTGGTGTTTGAAAACGCACCGTTCGACGCCGGCCTGTCCGACCGTCAGGTGGACTTCAACGTCGACATCTATGAAGACCGCGTGCACACCAACTACCCGATGACCGTGGTGCTGTACCCCGGCGATCGCCTGGGGATTCGCCTGACCTACGATGCCGCGCGCTTCGACACCGACACCGTGCAGCGCATGCTCGGGCACTTGCGCCAGTTGCTCACGCAAATGGTCGAGCAACCCAATGCACCGCTGGCGTCGCTGTCGCTGTTGACCGGGGAGGAACACCAGACCGTGTTGGTGGACTGGAACCGCAGCGAAGTGGAATTCCCGCTGGATCAAACCTACGCGCAACTGTTTGCCCGCCAGGTGGCAGCGAATCCACAGCGTATTGCCGCCGTCTGCGGTACCGAGCGCCTGAGCTACGCCGAGCTGGATCAGCGCTCCACTCGCCTGGCCCGTGCGCTGCAGGAAACCGGCGCCGGGCGCGACACGCTGGTGGCCCTGGCCGGCGAACGCGGCCTGCCGTTGCTGTGCATGATGATCGCCGTGCTCAAGGCCGGAGCCGCCTACCTGCCGCTGGACATCAAGCATCCGCCACAACGCCTGGCGGAAATCCTCGAACTGTCGGGGGCAGCGATTCTGCTGACCAGCGCCAGCGCCGATGCCGTCATCGACCCGGCACTGGCCAACAGCACGGCCACACCGCGACGCCTGCGCACCGAATCGCTGTGGCTGAGCGGCGACGCCCTGCCGTTGGCGGTCAGCGGCTGCCCGGACGATCTGGCCTATGTGATCTTCACCTCCGGCTCCACCGGCACGCCCAAAGGCGCGATGGTCGAGCAACGGGGCATGCTCAACAACATTTTCGGCAAGGTCCCGACCCTGGGCCTGTCCAACGACGACCGGATCGCCCAGACCGCTTCCCCGGCGTTCGACATTTCGGTGTGGCAGTTCCTCGCCGCCCCGATCCTCGGCGCTACCGTGCACATTCTGCCGGACGCAGTCGCCCATGATCCCGAGCGCCTGCTGCACGCGTTGGAGGAGCAACAGCTGTCGGTGCTCGAGGCCGTGCCGACCATGATCCGCGCCCTGCTCGACCTGGCCGGGGCCGATACGCAGCTGTCGGCCCTGCGCTGGTTGCTGCCCACCGGCGAAGCCCTGCCGCCGGCCCTGGCCCAGGCCTGGCTGGATCGCTTCGCCCATGTGCCGCTGATGAACGCCTACGGCCCGGCCGAGTGTTCCGACGACGTGGCCTTCCACCCGTTGACCCGGGTGCAGGGTGAAACCGGCAACGCCATGCCGATTGGCCGACCGACTGCCAACAATCGCCTGTACCTGGTGGATGCGGCCCTGCGCCCGGTGCCAGTGGGTGTACCGGGTGAAATCTGCGTCGGCGGTGTCGGCGTCGGTCGTGGCTACCTCAACGACCCGGATAAAACCCGCGCCGCGTTTGTCGACCATCCCTTCGAGCCCGGCGCCCGTTTTTACCGCACCGGCGACCTGGGGCGCTGGCGCGCGGACGGGGTGATCGAGTTCCTCGGTCGTCGCGACCAGCAGGTGAAAATCCGTGGTCACCGCATCGAACTGGGGGAAATCGAGGATCATCTCGGTCGTCATCCGGCGGTGCAAGCGGTGGCGGTGATCGTCAACGCCGACCAGCGTGGCGACCTGCAACTGGTCGCTTACTGGGTGGGTGATGACACACCGCTGGCCGTGCTGCGTGAATGGCTGGGCCAACGCCTGCCGTCGTACATGGTGCCGGCCCACTGGCAACGACTGGAGGCGCTGCCACAGAACGCCAACGGCAAGGTCGACCGCAAACAGCTGAGCGCCCGTGCGCTGGACAACCACGGCTTGACCGAGCAACGGCCACTCGCCAGCGCCACCGAGCAGCAACTGGCGGCGATCTGGACACAGATTCTGAACGTGGCATCCATCGGTGCCGACGATAACTTCTTTGCCCTCGGCGGACATTCGCTGCTGGCAACGCTGGTGGTCTCGCGCATCCGCAGCCAGCTCGCGGTGGAATTGCCGCTACGTGCGGTGTTCGATCATCCGGTGCTGGAGAACCTTGCCCGCGCCATCGACCAGGCACGCTTGCAGGCGGCCCCGGCGAGCCTGCCCGCGATCACCCCTGCCGATCGTACGCAGCCGCTGCCACTGTCGTTCGCCCAGCAACGCCTGTGGTTCCTGGAACAGCTGAATCCGGGCTCCAGCGGCTTCAACATCCCGTTCGCCCTGACCCTGACCGGCGCACTGAACGTCGAGGCCCTGCGCCTGGCCTTCGAACGGCTGGTGGCCCGCCATGAAGTACTGCGCAGCACGGTACACAGCGACCATGGCCAGCCCTGGCAACGCATCGAGGCGGCGCAGGCGTTCGCCCTGCCCGTCACCGATCTGCAACCGGTCACGCTTCAGGAGCCAGCCATCGAGGCGCAATTGGCCGAGGTCTTCGACCAACCCTTCGACCTGACGCAGTCGCCCCTGATCCGCGCGCGCCTGTTGCAGCTCGATGGACAAACCCATGTACTGGCCATCGCCCTGCACCACATTGCCGTGGACGCCTGGTCCATCGCGCAACTGGTGGAGCAACTGGCCAGCGACTACACAGGTTCTGGCGGCGCAGCGGCCGCCACTGAAGCGCCGGCCCTGCAATACGCCGACTTCGCCGTATGGCAACGCACGCACCTGCCAGGCCCGGTCTGGCAAACCCAGCTGGCTTACTGGCGCCGACAGTTGCAGGACACCCCTGCGCCGCTGTTGCTGCCAGGTGCCCGCAGCGACCAGCAAAGCCAGGGCCATGAGGGTTGCGGGCGTCATCGCAGCCGCCTGCCGACAGCGCTGGCCAGGGCCATCGGCGAGTTGGCCACGGCTCGCGAGGCATCGCCGTTCATGGTGCTGCACAGTGCGTTGAATGTGTTGCTGTATCAGCAGACCGGACGCGAGGACTTGCTGGTCGGTACCGACATCGCCAACCGTCACCTGCAACAGACCGAAGACATGGTCGGCTTCTTCGTCAACCAGTTGGTGCTGCGTTGCCGTGTCACGTCGCAACAGACCTTCGCGCAACTGCTCGACGAATCGCGGCGGGTGGCGCTGGATGCCTTTGCCCATCAGGACCTGCCGTTCGATGCCTTGGTGGCCGATCTGCTGCCGCAGCGCGATGCGCGGTATACGCCGTTCTTCCAGGTCAAACTGGTGGTGCAAAACACCCGTCAGCAAGACCTCCGGTTGCCGGGCCTGGTGATCAGCGAGCGGGAACTGCAACCGCAGGCCGCGGATGTCGACCTGCTGATCAACGTGGTGGATGACGGCGAAGGGTTGCTGGTGGTGTACGACTACGACACCCGTCGCTACGCCCGTGCCGGTATCGAACTGCTGGACAGCCTGTTCACCTGCCTGCTCGAACAGTTGCTGCGCAATGCCGATGCCAGTGTCGAGCAGCTGCTGGCGCCCCTCAACCAGCTGCAACAGGCCCGCCGCGATCAGGCCCAGGCCGCATTGCGCGAAGCCGGCAACGCCCGTCAGAGCACCCTGGGCCAGGCCCGCCGCCGCAGCGTCGTGAAGGATGCCGAACAATGACCCTCCTCATTGCCGTGAACCTCGCGCCCATGTCCCCCTTTTTCGTACAGGTTTCAGCATGACTCAGACTCACGAACAGACGCCATTCGAAGGCTTCGAACTGTCGCCGCAACAGGCTCGGCTGTGGCGTCTTCAACAATCGCACCTGGCCCCGACCGCACAGCGGGCCACGTTGCGTATCCGCAGCGAACAGGTGCTGGACAGCGCACGTTTGCACAGCAGTTTTCACGCACTGGTGCAGCGCCACGAAATCCTGCGTACCCGCTACCAGCAACTGCCAGGCCTGTCGTTGCCGATGCAAGTGATCGACGATTGGCAAGACCCCGCCATCGAGCTGCAACTGGCCTCCGACGGCCATTCGCTGACGCTTCAGTTGCCGGCATTGCATATGGACAGCACCAGCCTGGGCTGCCTGGCCGAAGAATGGGCTGCGAGTTATCTGCAAGCGGCGCCACAGGACCCGCCGCTGCAATACGCCGACTATGCGGCGTGGCGCCATGAGTCGGTGGATGACGAACAGGGCCGCCAGTTCTGGACCGAGCAATTCGCCAATCTGGTCGCCGATGTGCCATTGCCCTGGCAGCAGCAGGCTGCATCGGGTGCATTGCTCGAACCGGGTCGGCTGCCATTGCCGCTCGATGGCGTGACCTTGCAGCGCCTCGACGCACAGGCCGCCAGTCTCGGTATCAGTGGCGGCACACTGGTACTCGCGGCCTGGGTGGCACTGTGGCAACGCTACAGCGAAGCTGAACAGCTGACCCTCGCTTACGAAAACCAGACGCGTCCCGATGTACTGGGCGATGCCCTGGGTCTGTTTTGCGAACCCTTGCCGCTGACCCTGGACACGGCGCCGCAGCTATCCTTTGCCGCGCTGTGTCGGCAACTGAACGAACGTGCAGGCCTGCTCAACGATGCCCGGGACAGTTACCCCAGTCATTTGAGCAACGTGCCGGTGCTGGCAGGCGTGGGCTTTCGCCAACTCACCGACACACCCGGCAGCGCCTTGAACGATGCCGGCTGGCAAATCGACGTCGCCGACAGCGTCGGCACCGCCTGTGCGTTGCTGTTGCAATACCAGCCGCATGCCAGCCACGCCTTGTCGATTCATTTTGATGCCACGCGTTACACCCCGGCGCAGGTGGAGATCCTCGCCGGCCAACTGCTGAGCGTGATCGAACAAGGCTTGCAGGCGCCGCAGGCCTCGCTCGGCTCGTTGGCGACCTGCAACGCCGCCGAGCAACGACGGGTGACCGGCGAGCTGGCCGCATCGCCGGCCCTGACCCCGGCGCAGGAGCAGCTGTACGCCACGACGTTCGCCCTGCCCCACCTGGCGGCGTGTTTCGCCATGGGCTCGGGCGCCGATGCAGAGCGCCCGGCAGTGACCGGGCCGAGCGGTACCTTGAGCCATGCCGAACTGGACCGGCGTGTCACGGCCCTCACCCGGCAACTGCTCGCCCATGACCTGGAACCCGGTGCGCGGATCGCCCATTTCCTGCCGCGTGACATCGATGCCGTGGTGGCCCTGGTGGCCATTCTGCGTGCAGGCGCCTGTTACGTCCCGGTCGATCCTGCCTACCCTGCCGAACGCATCGAACACATTCTGCGTGACAGCCAGGCTCGCTTGGTGCTGACCCACAGCGCCCGCGTGCAAGACCTGCCGGCGGACTGGCAGCCTTGCGCGCTGGCCATCGATCAGGACTTGCCGACAGTGCCGCAGCGCGATGCGCCCGAGACCGCGCGGGATCAACCGGCCTACCTGATTTACACCTCCGGCAGCACCGGCCAGCCCAAGGGCGTGGTGATCAGCCATGCCAACGCCCTGCATTCGCTGGCGGCGCGGCTGGCGGGGTATCCGCGCCCGGTGGAACGCTTCCTGCTGCTGTCGTCGTTCGCTTTCGACAGCTCCATTGCCGGGCTCTTCTGGAGCCTGGCGCAGGGCGGCTGCCTGCACCTGGCCAGCGAAGCCGAGCAAAAGGATCCGTTGCAACTGGCTCGACTGATCCGTGACAACCAGGTCACGCACCTGCTGGCGTTGCCTTCGCTGTATGCCCTGTTGCTGGATGAACTGGGTGACACCCCGAGCCCGCTGAACACCGCCATCGTCGCGGGCGAAAGCTGCCCGCCGGCACTGGTCGCCCAGCATTATCGCCAGCAGCCCGGCGCGCAGCTGTACAACGAGTACGGCCCGACAGAGGCTTCGGTGTGGAGCACCGTCGCCCTCTGCCGGCCGGATCAGGCCGCCGGCAGCGTGCCCATCGGTCGCGCCATCGCCCACACCCGTGTGTACCTGCTCGACAGCGACGGTGCGCCCGTATCGCGGGGTCTCAAGGGCGAGATTCACATCGCGGGTCCCGGGCTGTCCGCCGGCTATCTGGGCTTGCCGCAGATGACCGCGGAAAAATTCCTGCACGCCGCGCATCCCGCCCTGGACGGTCAGCGCCTGTACCGCACCGGCGATTTCGCCTGGCAGGATCTGGACGGGCAACTGCGCTTCCTGGGCCGTAGCGACTCGCAGGTCAAGCTGCGCGGCTACCGCATTGAATTGGGTGAAATCGAGACCGCGTTGTGCCGCATCAGCGGCGCCCGGCTGGCGACGGTGTTGCTCGACTCCACGCAGGCAGAACCGGCCTTGCGCGCCTTCGTCGAATCGACTGCCGCGCTGTCGACCGACAGCGTGCGCGACGCCCTGGCCGCCCTGCTGCCGGCCCACATGATTCCCGCCGACATTCAGTGGCTGGATCAGTTGCCGCGCACCGCCAACGGCAAGGTCGACAACCGTGCGCTGCTGGCCCGTGTGCCGAATCGCAGCCTGGCGACCTACGCAGCCCCCGAAGGCCATGTGGAGCAGGTGCTCGCGGCGATATGGCAAGAGTTGCTGGAGATCGAGGTGATCGGTCGCCATGACGACTTCTTCGCCCTCGGCGGTCACTCCCTGCTGGTGGTGCGCATGACCGCGAGGTTACGCACCGTCCTGGGCATCGAAGTGCCGGTCAACGTGATATTCCAGTACCCGACGCTGGCGCGCCTGGCCGAACAGATCACCCGGGCGGAACACACCGGGACGCTTATCACGCTGCAAGCCGGCAGCGCGGGACAGGCGCCCTTGTTCTGCCTGCACCAGCCTTCGGGCGCCGTTCATCACTATGTGCAAATGGTCGCCGGGTTGCCGGAGCACATGCCGGTTCATGGCATAGCCCTGCCGGAGTCACTGCGTGATCAAGACCTCGTCGCCCTGGCCAGCCACTACTTGCCACAGATCCGCCAGATTCAGCAGCAGGGACCTTATCGTCTATGCGGCTGGTCCATGGGTGGCCTGCTGGCGCTGGAACTGACCCGGCAACTGGAGGCGCAAGGGCAATCGGTGGAGTGGCTGGGCTTGTTCGACAGCACCTTCCATGCCGGCGATGAGCCGCTGCAATGGGAGGCGCTGTACAGCCTCGTGCAGCAGGAACTGAGCAGCGATGGTCGTCAACGACTCGCCACGCTGTCCCCGCAGTGCCTGAGTGAATTGCGCCAGGCCACGGATGAACTGGGCCGTGTAGAGCAGTTGCGTTTCGCCCTGCTGCAATGGGCAGGCGCCAACGGCCTGGACCTTCAGGCACCCCAGGCCTACGTCGAGCAGACGCTCAACGTCATGGCCGACGCCCGCCGTTGGGTCAACGGCTATTCAGTGCCCGCCGTGGCGGCGACCCTGCATCTGTGGTGGGCCGAACAGACCCTCGCCGAGCGCCCCGACCTGCCCGCACAGTGGGACGCGATCAGCCGGCAGACCTGTCATCATCGGGTTGCCGCCGATCACGAGACGATCCTTGGGCAACCTGCCTTCCATGAACAACTGAACAAATCGCTGGCCACGGCCTCGACGGAAACCGTCGCATGAACCTGATTCTTTATCTCTACCGCCAATCGGCCCGCCTGCTGGCATTGGCATCCATCACCGGCGCACTGGGTGGGCTGGCCAGTGCGGGGCTGGTGATTCTGATCAACCGCGGGCTGGCCGACCCGCAGCAGCTGCCGGAACTGGCCCTGGCCTTTTTCGGCCTGTGCGCCGGCATGCTGCTGAGCAAGCTGTGCTCGGAAATTTCGCTGCTGCACCTGACCCAGAGCGCGATTTTCCAGATGCGCATCGATCTGTCGCGCAAGTTGCTGGCGACGCCGCTCAAGCGCTTGCAGGGCATGGGTAAACACCGTTTGCTGGTGATTCTCACCGAAGACGTGCACACCTTTACCGCCGCGTTCGAATGGGTGCCGCTGCTGTTCGTCAACGCCGTGGTGACGCTGGCGTGCTTCGCCTATCTGGCGTGGCTTTCGTGGTCGTTGCTGGCCATCCTGGCGGTGTTCCTGCTGGTCGGCCTGGTGGCGTTTCACCTGGCCGAGCGCGGGCCATTGAGCCATCTGGAACGGGTGCGCCAGCAAAAGGATGTGCTCTACCAGCACTTTCGCAGCCTGATCGAGGGCAGCAAGGAACTGCAACTGAACAATGCCCGTGGCGAGGCGTTCGTCGAGCGGGTCATCCGTCCGGGTGCCGACGAGTTTCGCACGCGTTTCCTGCGCGGTATGGCCGGGTACTCGGTGGTGGCCAACCTCGGCACGCTGCTGTTCTACCTCAACCTCGGCGTATTGCTGTTTGTCGTGCCGTTCTGGTTGCCGCAATCGATCACCGTGCTGACCAGCTTCACCGTGACCCTGCTTTATCTGGTGCGGCCGATTTCCGACCTGATGATCGCCCTGCCCTCGTTGCGTCAGGCCAGCATTGCCCTGAACCGCATTCGTCAACTGGATGCCGAACTGAGTGGCCAGGATCAGGCCCCGGCTGCGACGGGCAACGCGTTTGCCAGCGAAGGCCCGATGCGCCTGCTGCTCAACGGCGTTTGCCATCGTTATCCGGGCGAACATGAGGATCACCCGTTCATGCTCGGCCCGGTGGACCTGACCCTGGAACAGGGCGAACTGGTGTTCGTGGTGGGCGGCAACGGCAGTGGCAAGACCACGCTGTCGATGCTGCTGCTCGGGCTCTACGCCCCGGAAAGTGGCTGCGTGGTGCTCAACGGCGTGGAAGTCGACGACGACAATCGCGAGCAATACCGTCAGCACTTTGCCGCCGTATTTGCCGATTTCCACCTGTTCGAACATTTGCTGGGCGACGAAGGGCCGGACGCCGCACACCGCACCGCCGAAGCGACCCGCTACGTCAAAGCCCTGGGGTTGGGGCACAAGGTCAGCATCGTCGACGACCGTTTCTCCACCGTGGAGCTGTCCACCGGCCAGCGCAAACGACTGGCGCTGGTATCGGCCTATCTGGACGACAAGCCGTTCTATCTGTTCGATGAATGGGCCGCCGACCAGGACCCGACCTTCAAGCGCGTGTTCTACATGGAGCTGTTGCCGGAGTTAAAGGCCAGGGGCAAAACGGTGATCGTGATCACCCACGACGACGCTTACTTCCAGCAGGCCGATCGGGTGCTGAAAGTCGAAAATGGCCGAATCACCCAGGTCGAGGCCCACGCGGCCTATGCCTGATGAGCTGTAATCCCCGCGACTGGCACTCGCGGGGATCAGGGCCATGAGATTGGTATCCGCTGTCGCCGCTCAATGGTCCTGATAGATGGCGAGCAGGTAACTTATCTGCTCTGCCACCGGCAAGCGATGCAGCTTCGGACAGGACTCGCAAAGCACCGGCGGCTCGCCTTCGACCGGCTCGTGCAACTGGTAATGCAGGCAGCAATGCCGGCGCAATGGCAGTTGCGGGGAAATCTGCGGTACAGGGGATTTGACCATGCGTTGCAGTCCGCGCAATTTCAGGCGGCCATCATTGACCATGGCCTGCTCCAGCCACCGGTGCGCCTCGGCGAAGCCATCCCTGGACAGATCGGCGTCCATCCTCGCGAAAATACCGTCCCAGATCGCGACCAGGTTGCCCCACAGTATTTTCGTGGCCAGGCCTCCGAAGGCGGCCAGGGTAGCGAACAGCGGTGCTAGGTGTTCATGAATCAATCGCGACCAGTAGGCCGCACGGTCTTGCGCAGCCAGGGCAGGCAATTGCGCATCCAGACCCAGCGCCAGGGGTTGACCGTTATCGTGCAACAGCACGACCCCCTCTCCCCGGAAATCGATCGCGCATTGGCGCGTAAGCACACAGGCCAGGGCAGCCGGCAGAATGATGACCATATAGTTCATTGACCACTGCGAAACCACGGCCGCGCGGTTCACCCCTGGATAAAGCAGGGCGAAGCGGTCCAGCAAAGGCTGCAACAGGACGGGATCGGCGAGCCGGTTCAGCGCGATGGAGGGTTGGTCGCCGGTTTCATGCCGGATGACCTGCGCAATGGGCGGCCAGCCCTGGCTGAGCCATTCTGGAAATTCGATAACCCGTCTCCCGTGACTTTCCCTAAAGAATGCAAACGATTAGCATTGGCAAATCCTATCCTCCCTCTTCCGCAAACTCAACGTCGCAAGCGACCGGGCTCATTCAGACCACATGCAAACACTTCGCAATTTCTGGCGTCTCGCAGGGCCTTTCTGGTCATCCGAACAGAAGTACCCGGCCTTGCTCCTGCTCGTGGCAACCGTACTGATGACCCTGTGCCTGGTGGGCGTCAATATCCTTACCAACTTCTGGAACCTGCACTTTTACAACGCCCTGCAGGACAAAGACTATGCGGGATTTCTGCTGGGCGGCTTGCAATTCATCCTGCTGCAGGTTGCAACGACCACGTTTACCGTCGCCGCGTTTCACTTCCAGCAAAAACTGACGTTGCGCTGGCGCCGTTGGGCGACCTGCAACCTGCTCGAACAATGGCTGGGCCACCAGCGCTACCAGAAGCTGAAACTGACCGAGACCGACGTCGACAACCCGGATCAGCGGATTGCCGAGGACATCGACCTGTTCATCATCAAATCCCTCAAGCTGAGCCTTGGGTTGCTGACGTCAGTGGTGTCGCTGTTTTCCTTCCTGCATATTCTCTGGCAAGCCTCCAGCCTGGTCAGCGTACCCTTCGCCGGACAGTCCCTGATCATTCCGGGGTTGCTGGTGTGGATCGCCATCCTCTATGCGCTGCTGGGCACCGGCCTTGCGTTCTGGCTGGGACGCGCCTTGCCACGGCTCAATTTCATGCAACAACGACGCGAAGCCGATTTTCGTTTTGCGTTGATGCGTTTGCGAGAAAACGCAGACTCGGTGGCCCAATACCGCGGTGAGGCCGTGGAAAACGTCCGTTTCAACCAACGCCTGGAGGCCGCGCTGGAGAACTTCTGGGCACTGGTGAAGAAGCAGAAGCTGATCATGGGTTACTCAACCTTCTACCTGCGCAGTGCCACGGTGATCCCGATGTTCATCATGGCGCCGCAGTTCTTCGCCGGGGCCTTTACCCTGGGTCGCCTGACCCAGATCAGCGCCGCCTTCGGCGAAGTGCACTCGGCCATCGCCTACCTTGTGGAGGTGTTCCCGGAGCTGTCGGCGTGGAAGTCGGTGATCGACCGGTTGATTGGCTTCCAGGAGCGCCTGGATAACGTCGACATCCAGTCGAATGTCATCGTCGGGCAAACGTCCAATGGCCTTCACATCAAGAATCTGGACATCTGGCTGCCGGACGGCCGGCGTTTGTTCAGCGACTTCAACCTTTCACTGCAACCCGGTGACAGCCTGCTGATCAGCGCCCCGTCCGGTTACGGCAAATCGACGTTCATCCGCACGATCACCGGGCTTTGGCCCCATGCCAGCGGTTCGGCCAACTACGACCGCAGTGGTGCGCTGACACTCTCGCAAAAGCCGTACCTGCCGCTGGGCAGCCTGCGCGAGTCGCTGTGGTATCCCAACCCGCCGGATCGTGATGCAGACGCCGCCGTACGCCTGGCCATGGCGCAGGTCGGCCTTGAGCACCTGGCTGAACAACTGGATGAGGAACTCGACTGGTCCCAGACCCTGAGCGTGGGTGAACAGCAACGCTGTGCCTTCGTGCGGGCCCTGCTGGCTCGCCCCGCCATCCTGTTTCTGGATGAGAGCAGTTCGGCCCTGGACGCGGCGAATGAAGCGCGCTGCTATCAGTTGCTCAAACAGGCGCTGCCGGACGCGATACTGATCAGCGTCGGCCACAATGCATCATTGGAACACTTGCATTGGCAGGTTCTGGAATTGAAAAACGAGGCGGACTGGGTGCACCGGGTTGCAAGGCAAACGGTGTGAATTCACGCAGGTCCCAGGCCCGTCATGTCACGTCACGTCACCTCAGTGACGGGACATCAGGCCATGCAGCACGCCGAAGCGCAAACCGGGTTCCGAAGGTGTCATGTGGGAAATGCCGAAGACCTTGAACGCTGCCAGCATAAGCACCAGGCCACCCGGCAAAATGCTCAGGCGATGGGCCTGCAGGCCGGCCAGGCGAAGCTTTTTCACATGCCCGACATCCAGCAGGCACAGCGACAGGCGCAGCAGGCCGCTGTAGGTGATGCCGCTCTGGCCCGGATCGTTGAGCCCGTTGGCGTTGAGTATCCGGGCCAGCATGCGGGCGGTGCCCGATGAGCCGATGGTCTGTTGCCAACCCTGGGCGCGATAACGGCGGGCCACCTTGTCGAACTCCAGCGTGGCGACAAGCTCCGCCTCAAGCAAAGCCTTGGCGGTGATACGGCCGCCGGCAAAATAGCGTGCACCAAAGGTGCCGCTGCCGATGGCGATGCTCTCGGTCACCAGTGGCTGGGTACCTTGCCCCAGAATCAGCTCGGTGGAACCGCCGCCGATGTCCACCACCAGGCGCATGCTTTGCGAACCCGGTACCGTGTGGGCCACACCGGCGTAGACCAGATGGGCCTCTTCCTGACCGGAGATGACGTCGATTCGAAACCCCAGGTGGCGTTCTGCGCTGGCCAGGAACAGTTGGGCATTGTCGGCTTCACGCACCGCGCTGGTGGCCACCGCCCGTACTCTGCCTGGCTCGAAGCCACGCAGTTTCTTGCCGAATCGCGCCAGTGCCTGCCAGCCCCGATCGAGCGCCAGTTCGTCCAGCGCCCCGCCTTGAAACCCTTCCGCCAGGCGTACTGGCTCGCGCAGGGTCTTGACTTCCTGAATCGTGAACTGCCGGTTTCGCTTCACCGGTTGGCCAATCATCATGCGAAACGCATTGGAGCCCAGATCGATGGCTGCAAATAGCGAAGCGTCTGCTTTCATGGCAAGAATTCCTGGCGGTTTCATCAGGTCGCGGACCGCATCAAGCCGTCCGCTCAGGGCGGTTTGCGACGATCCTGCCTGAGCTGCGTGACATCACGATGACAGCCCAGTGAATTTCGATAACACCTGTCCGTCACGACGCCGTCACAAGCGCAGGCCTAGCATGGACACTTCCAACTTCGTCCGGAGTTCCGACCATGCTGTTGACCAATGACACCCTGATGCAGCGCATCCACCGCGAGTTGCTGGATCACAGTGACGAAGAGCTGGAACTGGAATTGATGGAAGACGATCACGACCTCGAGGCGTTGTTCGATGACCACCCCGATGACAGCCCCGAGAAGCAGGCACGGCGCCGCTATTTCAGCGAGCTGTTCCGCCTGCAGGGCGAATTGGTGAAGTTGCAGAGCTGGGTGGTGAAAACCGGACACAAAGTGGTGATTCTGTTCGAAGGCCGCGATGCAGCGGGCAAAGGTGGCGTGATCAAGCGCATCACCCAGAGGCTCAACCCCCGGGTCTGCCGGGTCGCCGCTCTGCCCGCGCCCAATGACCGCGAGCGCACCCAGTGGTATTTCCAGCGTTACGTCTCGCACTTGCCGGCGGCGGGTGAAATCGTCCTGTTCGACCGCAGCTGGTACAACCGCGCCGGTGTCGAGCAGGTCATGGGCTTTTGCAACGCGGACCAATACGAAGAGTTCTTTCGCACCGTGCCGGAGTTCGAACGGATGCTGGTGCGCTCGGGTATCCAGTTGATCAAGTACTGGTTCTCGATCTCCGACCAGGAACAGCACCTGCGCTTTCTCAGCCGCATCCATGATCCGCTCAAGCAGTGGAAGCTCAGCCCCATGGACCTGGAGTCCCGCCGTCGCTGGGAGGCCTACACCAAGGCCAAGGAAATCATGCTCGAACGCACCCACATCAAGGAAGCGCCCTGGTGGGTGGTGCAGGCCGACGACAAGAAAAAGGCCCGGCTCAATTGCATCCATCACCTGCTGGGGCAAATGCCCTACGAGGAAGTGGAACTGCCGATGATCGAATTGCCGGAGCGAGTGCGCCAGGAAGACTACACGCGCAGCCCGACACCACCGGAAATCATCGTGCCGCAGGTTTATTGAAACCATCGGTCGGATTGCGCGCCCGAGCGCGTGGCGCCAATCCGTTCGTCATTATTCTGTAACCTCGGTGCAGCAATACTGGCGCCATACATCGCGTGCTTTTCCTGCTGCCCTCCTGGGCAGCTTTTTTTTGCCTGCACGAAGCTGCTTGTAGGAGCGAGCGGTGCGGCGATCCGACTTGCCCGCGAAGGCGGCAGGTCAGATCGCTGCACCGCTAATGTGGCAGGTACAGGATTTTGCGGAGGTACGCTTAACCCGTAGGAGCGAGGCTTGCCCGCGAA